>JAKLLS010000022.1 GCA_022014155.1 Marinobacter sp.
AGCTGCCGATCATGCAGTCGAAGCGGGTCATGGCCACCATTTCGATGATGGTGGGCACGCCGCGGCCCTCTTCGCCGACCATCCAGGCCAGGGCGCCGCGAAGTTCCGCTTCGCTGGAAGCGTTGGCAACGTTGCCCATCTTGTTCTTGAGACGCTGGATCTGCCAGGGATTCTTGCTGCCATCCGGACGCCAGCGTGGCATCAGGAAGCAGGACAGTCCGCTGGTTGTCTGGGCGAGTACCAGGAAGGCATCGCACATGGGGGCGGAGACAAACCATTTGTGGCCAACCAGTTCGTAGGCCTGTCCCGGGCCTTCGATGCCCACCGGGTAGGCGCGTGTGCTGTTGGCGCGGACATCACTGCCGCCCTGTTTCTCGGTCATCGCCATGCCGATGGTCACGGACTGTTTCTGGTCATCGGGCAGGTTGCGGGGGTCGTACTGGTTGGCGAGGATCCGATCTTCCCAGAGGGCCGCGAGCTCTGGCTGCTTGCGGATGGATGGGATCGCCGCAAAGGTCATGGTGATGGGGCAGCAGTGTGCCGCTTCCACCTGGGAGTGCATGTAATATTTGGCCGCCCGGGCGACGTGGGCACCCTGGCCGGGGTGAGTCCAGGGGCTGCTGTGCAGGCCGTGTTCCATGGCAATGGACATGAGTTGGTGATAAGCCGGGTGGAAGTCCACCTGGTCGATGCGGTGGCCGAAGCGATCATGGGTGTTGAAGACCGGCTTGTTTTCGTTGGCGCGAAAGCCCAGCTCAATGGTTTCCCGGCTGCCGGCCAGCGCGCCAAAGGCCTGGAGGTCGTCGGCAGCTGCGCTGCCCCCTTCGCGAGCCACCGCTTCCCTGAGCGCCGTGTCCTGGTCGAACAGGTTGTAGTCCTCCAGGGCGGGGGGCTGATTGACCACGTCATGGGTCACGGCCAGATATCGATCTTCCGGTCCGGTTGCGTCGGTGGTAGTTGGTGCAGGCTGACGGGCGTTCATGTTACCTCCTGGTACCGGTCAGCCCCTGCATGCAAAAACGTAGGATGGAGTTGACCAGTGGCTCGTAGTTGTCGTTTCTCGGTTCGGCCCGGCTATTGGTCTGGGCCGGGGACAAGGGGCCTACCAGGCTTTCGGCGATAGCACCTACCAGGCATGTACTGCTCTGGCGCGCGTCCTGATCGGGAATGCACCCCTCTTCAATGCCTTCGCTGATGGCCTTTTCGAACAGCTCGGCGTAGGCCTGTCGGTAGGCCAGCCGCTCTTCCTCCACTTTCGGGTCGACCGGTTCGGCAATCAGTGACCAGGCCATGACGGGGCCCCGCAAGGCGCGTTCGGCAAACTGGCGCAAGGCTGCCTCAAGCCGTACGGTGGCATCCCCTTGGGTGGACAGTGCTTCCGCGACCTTGTCGACTTCCCTTTGGGTTGCCAGCCGGAAAATTTCCGCAAACAGGTCTTCCTTGGACTCGAAATGGCGGTAGATTGTTCCTGTCGCAACGCCTGCCATGGCCGCAATGGTTGTGACTCTGGCGCTGTGAAAGCCGCTTTTCGCCACGCATTGATAGGCACAACTGACAATGCGCTGACGAGCCTCCGCCTTGCGTATGCGCATCTTTTCCGTTTCCCGGTAGGCCATATTGGCTCCTCTCAAATAGTGAATCATTATTCATTTCTTGTGTCAACCAAGAAAGAGTCGGTTGGTGTTTTATGTTATCGTTTAAAATCAGTTAATTATAAGTTGTTACAAAAATTTACAAAAAATCCTTTGCCTGTAAATGGCGTTGTCTGAAAAAGCGGATTATAAAGACGCCAAGGCACACTGATCGGTCGGTTGTTGCCGAGGTGGAGCGGCCCGCCCATGCCGGGTCAGGTGCGCTCGTAGTTTTGTTTTCGTTGATGGAGGTAAAGGCCATGAGTGAATTCGACGAAAGCAACGTGGAGCCATCCGGAGGCTGGAGCAGCGACAGTGAGGACAACCACTCTGTTGCTGGTCGTGCCCGGGTGCGTGCACAGTTACAGGCGGATATTGAGGCGTTCCTGAGCCAGGGTGGGCAAATCCAGGAAGTGGACACATCGTTCCGTTCCGATCCTTCCCGCAAGGTGGATGTCGGCTTCAATAACCGATCCCTCTGATAGTCCGGACCCACAGCCAGAGGCTGTGGGTCTGTTTTTGAACGCTGTCTCAGCGTGCCTTCAACCATTGCTCTATTCTGGGTCCTTTCAGTACCAGTCGTGCTTGTAAATGGCTGAGCCATAACTCCAACAAGAAGCTGTACATTATGAAAGTTCTCTCCTGGCTGGCAACGGTTTTGCTGTTGATCATAGCAGCCATAGTCATCTTTGCACTTGCATATCCCCGACCCGGGATCGACCCGGAGCCGTCTCGACCAGACAGCGACCAACGGGCCGATCACTTGTCCGGGGCCTCCGGTTCAGACAATGTCGGTCTACCTTCACGGTGGATCGGTCAGTCGAATACGGCAGTGATTCCGGAAACCCTGCCGGCCTCCCTGAGTGGAACGTCCGCTCCGTCAGGCTGGGCCAGGGTGGATAGCAATGGCAATCTGATACCAACACCATCGTTGCGTCAGTTATTTGAATATTACCTGTCGGCGCTGGGGGAGGAGCCCCTGCGGCAACTGGTTGCGCGCATTGAACAGGAGCTGGGCAGGTTGGTTGAGCCAGCGCGCTCGGAGGCCTTGAATATTCTTGGAAATTACCTGGATTACAAGCTGGCGCTGGGCGATCTCGAGGCATCCTATGGCCAGGGTTCGGTGGATAGCCTGGGGGAGACTGAGCGCCGTATGCAGGAAATTCAGGGGTTAAGGCGGGCCTGGCTGGATGCTGATACCGCCGAGGCGTTCTTTGCCAGGGAGGAGGCCGTGGATCGTTTTCAGTTGGAGCAGCGTCGTATCGCCGGCGATAACACCTTGACGGAAGAACAACGCGCACAGGCCCGGGCGGCGGCAGAGCAGGCCTTGCCGGGGCCGTTACGCCGGGCGCGTGAGGATACTCGGCGTTTTGCTGAGTATGAGCTGGCGCGACAGAACCTTGCGGATAATCCCGATGCCCTGAGGGCCTGGCGCGAGGAGGCCTTTGGCGTCAAGATTTCGCAACAGCTGGCGGAAGTGGAGGCACGGCAACAGGCTTGGGAGCAGCGCTGGCAGGCCTACCGTCAGGAGCGTCAGGTGCTGGAGCGTGCCGGGCTGGCGGAGCCAGAGAGAGAGGCCGCCATCAAAGATTTGAGGGGCCGCTATTTCAGTGGCCCGGACCGGGTACGGGCCAGGGCTCTGGATTCCCTGCAGTAATCTTGCTGTCATACCGTTTTGGTAAACTTCTGCAATCCATGAAAAAAGGGCCCAACCGGAGCCTGCCCCGAGTAGTGCGGGCGTGTATGATGAGATGACGGACCGACCGGATTGTCCGGTCGGTGTGTGATTTGTGTCCTACTCGCCCCCCAGGAGGTGCTTCGTGCGTTCAACAAGTCGTGTATTCCCTGCTACTCGCCTACGTCGTAATCGGGCGGATGATTTTTCCAGACGCCTGGTGCGAGAGCATCGGTTAAGTGTTGATAACCTGATATACCCGGTGTTCGTGTTGGAAGGTGAGGGTCAAAGGGAGCCGGTACCGTCCATGCCGGGCGTTGAGCGTCTGAGTATTGATCTGCTGGTGGAGCAGGCGTCAGAGTTGGTTGAGCTGGGTATTCCCGCCGTTGCACTGTTCCCTGTTGTTCCCGCTGAGCACAAGAACTCTTCGGGTTCTGGTGCCTGGAACTCCGATGGTCTGGCTCAGCGCGCGGTTCGGGCATTGAAAAAAGCGCATCCCGGGTTGGGGGTAATCACTGACGTGGCGCTGGACCCGTTCACCACCCATGGGCAGGACGGTATTGTTGATAATGACGGTTATGTGCTCAACGACGTGACCATTGAAGCGCTGGTCAATCAGGCGTTGTCCCATGCCGACGCGGGGGCGGATATTGTTGCGCCATCGGATATGATGGATGGTCGCGTGGGGGCAATCCGGAATGCCCTGGAGTCGGCGGGGTATGTAAACACCCGTATTCTGGCCTACTCTGCCAAGTATGCCTCTGCCTATTACGGACCGTTCCGGGATGCAGTCGGTTCGGCGGCTAACCTTGGCAAGAGTGACAAAGGCACCTATCAAATGGATCCGGCCAACAGTGACGAGGCACTTCAGGAGGTCTCGATGGATCTGGCGGAAGGCGCCGACATGGTGATGATCAAACCGGGCATGCCATACCTGGATATCGTCCATCGCGTCAAACACGAACTGCAGGTGCCGACGTTTGTGTATCAGGTCAGCGGTGAGTACGCCATGCATATGGCGGCCGCTGAAAATGGCTGGCTGGATGGCGATGCGGTGATGATGGAGAGCCTGACGGCCATGCGTCGTGCCGGTGCCGATGCCATTCTGACGTATTTTGCGGTTAGAGCAGCGCGCCTGTTACGGAATGCCGGCAAACAAGGCTAACGGATAATGTCAGGTTCCGGTAAATCAGGCGTTTTGCCGGAACCCCTAAAACTGGAATCAGTGAGTCATGAGTAGTGAATCTGTCAGAGAACTGAGCGCGGAGGAAGAACAGAGTGTCCCTGCGCCCGTCGAAGTACCGCATGTCGGCCAGGAGCTTGACCTGGGGGCCAGTGAGAACTTCTTTAATCGGGAACTCAGCCAGCTGCAGTTCAATTACCGGGTGCTCAAGCAGGCGCTGGACACCACTCATCCGCTGATCAACCGCCTGATATACTGCTGTATCTTTAGCAGCAACATGGACGAGTTCTTCGAAATCCGGGTCGCCGGTCTGCGCCAGCAGATGAAGTACGGCCGGGAGACCGTCAATTCCGATGGCATGATGCCCGAACAGGCCCTGGCAGAAATCAGCCGTGTGGCCCATGAATACATTAGTGAACAGTACGACATTCTCAATAACGTACTGATTCCGGAAATGGAACAGGAAAATATCCATTTTGTCCGGCGTCGGGAGTGGACTCCGGCCCAGGCGGAATGGGTGCGCAGCTATTTCGAGGAAGAGATCCTGCCGGTGGTCAGCCCGATCGGGCTGGACCCGTCCCATCCTTTCCCGCGACTGGTCAACAAGAGCCTGAACTTCATTGTGGAACTGGATGGCAAGGATGCCTTTGGTCGCGAAACCGGCATGGCGATCGTGCCGGCACCGCGTTCCCTGCCAAGACTGGTGAGGCTGCCCGATGATGTCTGTGAGGGCGGCGATAACCTGGTGTTCCTGTCCTCGATGATCCACGCTCATGCCGATGAGCTGTTCCCGGGCATGGAGGTCAAGGGATGCTACCAGTTCCGTCTGACCCGCAACGCCGACCTGGAGCTGGAGGACGACCTGGAAGACCTCGCCTCGGCATTGCGTGGTGAATTGCTCAGTCGCCGCTTTGGTGATGGCGTGCGCCTGGAGGTGGCCGATAACTGCCCGGAGGAGCTGGTCCATTTCCTGTTGCAGGAATTCAAGCTCACCGAACGTGACCTCTACCAGGTTCATGGTCCGGTTAACCTGACTCGCCTGATGGCGGTCGGGGGACTTGTGGATCGCCAGGATCTGACCTATTCCGGATTTTCGCCGTCCATTCCGCGACAGATTCGCAGCAAGGAGTCTATGTTCGACGCCATTCGCAAGCGTCCGCTCCTGTTGTTGCACCCCTATCATAATTTCAGCCCGGTGATTGACCTGTTGCGGCAGGCGGCCAAGGACCCTCAAGTGTTGGCCATCCGTCAAACCCTATACCGTACCGGCGCCGACTCCGAGATCGTTGAGGCGCTGGCGGATGCCGCCCGGCGCGGAAAGGAAGTCACCGCGGTGATCGAATTGCGCGCCCGTTTCAGTGAAGCGGAAAACCTGGAGCTGGCCAGCCGTCTGCAGGAAGCGGGGGTGATTGTGGTATACGGGGTGGTGGGCTATAAAACCCACGCCAAGATGATCCTGATCGTGCGCCGGGAAGAGGGGCGGCTCCGGCGCTATGTCCATTTGGGGACCGGCAACTACCACGCTGGCAATGCCCGCCTGTACACGGACTACAGCTTCATGACCTGCGATGAATCCATTGGTGATGACGTCAATAAGCTGTTCCAGCAACTGACCGGAATGGGCAAGGCGCTGAAGATCAAGAAACTGTTCCACGCCCCGTTTACCCTCCATAGCAGCTTGCTGAGTCTGATTGATCGGGAGGCGGGTTTTGGCCAGAACGGGAGGATCATTTTCAAGCTCAACGCCCTCACCGAGCCGCAGCTGATCAAGGCGTTGTACCGGGCATCCCAGGCCGGGGTGAAAATCGACCTGATCATTCGTGGCATCTGTTGCCTGCGGCCGGGAGTGCCCGGACTGTCCGAGAATATCAGGGTTCGGTCCATTATCGGCCGCTTCCTGGAGCATACCCGGGTTTATTACTTCGGCAATGACGGTCGTCCGGACGTCTATTGCTCCAGCGCGGATGGTATGGAGCGCAATTTGTTAAGCCGTGTGGAGACGGCGTTTCCCATCGAGGATCCCAGTCTGATTGCCCGGGTGCGAGAGGATCTGGACACCTACCTGGCGGATAACTGTCAGGCCTGGGTCTTGCAGCCGGATGGCAGTTACCTACAGAATCAACCGGCGGAAGGGGAAGATCGACTGGCATCCCAGCTGGTGTTGCTGGAGCGTCTGACCGGACAATAATGAGCGGTTTGTTGCGGAGAAAACAGTGAAAAAGACATGGATGATGGTTGGTGGCGTTGTATTGGTGGTTGGCGCAGTAGCTCCCTGGGGTGTGGGCCTGGTTACCGAGAAGCAGTGGCAGGAGGTGACCACGGAAGTCAATTCGGCGCAGCCGTTTGTACGGCTGGAGACCCGCGATTACCGTCGTGGTTATCTCAGCGCTCGTTTTGAGGGCACAGTGACGTTTGAAGATCCCGCCAGTGAAGATGTTCACCAGATAGAGTACGAAGCGAGAGTCTCCCATGGAGTCACCGGCAGCTTGCTGGATTTCGCTCCGCTCTCCGGCGTGCCTGAAGAGGCCGCAGACCTTTTCCCGGATGAAAAACCGAGGCTGACCCTGGAAACCCGACTCTGGGGAGCCGCCATTGCAGAGTTGACGGTGCCGGCACTGTCGGTCACCGACGACAACACCGGGGAATCCCTAAACATGTCCGGCGGATTTGGCCGGGTCGATATCGGTGGCAACGGGAGCGAGGCGGATATTGTGATGGTGTGGCCGGGGATGGTGCTCGACACACCGGACCTGCAGGTTCACCTGAAGGACTTCCAGCTTGAGCAGACGCTGCACTACCTGCGTGGTGAAGTCTGGACTGGTGAGGGTGAGGCCGGACTTCAGTCCATGGAGCTGGCCTCTGGGGACCAGGCTCCGCTGCGGATGGAGGGGTTCAGGATGGTCAGCAAGACCTGGCCAACCGACAATGACCGCCGGGTGAATTCTGAAACCATTGCCACCCTGGATACGCTGAACTCAGACGGTAAAAGCTTCGGGCCCCAGCGAGTAGAGTTTGTCATGAACGGCCTGAATGTGGACAGCTGGAGTGAGCTGACCAGCGCGATGACGGACCTGCAGGTTGCTGCCCTGGATAATCAGGCTGGTTCGCCGGCTGCTTTTGAGCAGCAAATGGCCAGCATGAACCAGATCAGTGGCGCACTCCTGGACCTGGCCGCTGACGGAATCAGTTTTGGTTTTCCGGATATCAGTCTGGTGACCCCGGAAGGTGAGGTTAACGGAGAGCTTATGATTGAGCATCCGACCCTATCGGATGAGGAGCGCTCACAGATGCTGATGGTCATGCAGCGACTGACCGGGCATATGAAGTTGAGCCTGCCTCTGGCTCTTGCCGAGAATCACCCGGACCTGATGATGCAATTGGCGCCGTTGATCAAGGAAGGGATGATGACCCGGAACGGTGATCGTCTGGCCATGTCCGCGCAGCTGAAGGACCTGGCGGTCGACGTCAATGGCACGGTGATACCGTTGCCGCCTCTATTCTGAGGCGGTAACGCGTTGGCCATCATCTGCGCCAATCACCTCAGGATTGATTGAACTTCTCTTTCAGAGCCGCCTCAACGGCGGGATCGACGAACTCGGACACGTCCCCGCCCAAAGACGCAATTTCGCGGATCAGGGTGGAAGAAATATAGGACAGGTGGTTCGCCGGTGTCAGGAACACACTTTCCACTTCCGGTGCCAGGCGGCGATTCATGTCAGCCAACTGGAATTCGTACTCAAAATCGGAGACCGCGCGAAGCCCCCGCAGAATCACCGTTGCATTCTGTTCGCGGACAAAGTCCGCCAACAGGTTGCTGAAACCGGTGACACTGACGTTGGGGATGTGGGCGGTGGCTTTCCTGACCAGTTCGCAGCGCTCATCCAGATCCAGCAGTGGCTGCTTCTTCGGATTGAAGGCGATCGCAACAACGATTTCGTCAAACATGCGACCGGCCCGTTCAATCAGGTCGGTGTGGCCATTGGTGATAGGGTCAAAGGTGCCCGGGTAGATAACTTTAGGCATGCACTGCTCCTTGGTTCAGAAGCCCATAGGATACCCGGGCATTCACTGCTTTGTCAGCCTTTGAGCTTGCCAGCCAGCCGGGTGCTGTTCCTGGCTGCCAGGGTATACACCGACAGCTGGGGGTTGGCACCGATGCTGGTGGGGAAGATTGAGGCGTCATGGACGCTCAGGTTGCTGACGTGGTGGTGCTCGCCAAAACCATTAACCACGGACTGTCGCGGGTCCTCACCCATGCCACAGCCACCCATCTGGTGAGCGGTGAACAACCGCACGCGATGCAATTCCATGGGCAGCTCGTCGATGGCGGCCCTGGCCTCTGACCAGCTGTTGAACCAGGGCGAGTCCAGGTGCATCAGGCGGACCTGCTCGGCGCCGGCGGCAAACTGGATTTCCGCCATGGTGTGGAAGGCCTTGCGTAACCCTTGCCATAGGTAGTCAGTCACCGGGTAATCGAGAACCGGGCTGCCATCGTCCCGCAGGTTGACGGTTCCGCCGGGGCTGTCGGGGTGGAAGCCATCCCTCAGCAGGGCAATAACGGACTGCATCCAGGGTAGTTGCTTCAGGCTGTCCCGCTGCTCCTCGCCGTGGCCCGGTACCACACCACTGGACATCGCCGGGTGCAGGGGCGGGACTTCCAGTTTGTAGCCGGCCGGGCCATCCACGCCCTCGCGGAAATTGAACTCGTCCGAGTAAATCGACTGGGGCGCGCCGTAAAACGGATCGACTTTCTCCGGCATGCGCGCAACGGTGGCGTTCACCGGGTGGATGAATGAGCGCTTGCCGATACGATTGTGGGGGTCGGGAATGTCTGAGCGCAGCAATAATCCGGGTGAACCAATGGCGCTGGCGGCCACCACAAAGTGCCGGGCTTTCAGGTGGACCTTCACACCGGAGGGCGTCACGGTATCCGCGGACATGGCAGAGGCCACCAGGTGATCGATCCGGTCCTGCTTCATGACCAGCTTGTCGGCGCGCAGGCCATGGAATAACCGGGCATCGTTATCCAGTGCGCCCGGGATGGTCGTGGTCAGGGCGCCTTGTTTGGCATTGGTGGGGCAGCCGACGCCACAGTACCCCAGGTTCCAGCAACCCTTGACGTTGCGGGGGATCACGTTCCAGGAATACCCCAACTTGTCGCAGCCCTGGCGCAAGATGTCGTTGTTGACATTGGGATCGGTCAACCAGGGTGAAACGGTATGCCGTTCTTCGCGGCCATCGAACCAGGGTTTCATTGCCTCCGGTCTCAGGCTCTCAAGTCCGAAGTTGTCTGCCCAGTAGTTCAGGGTGGGTTCTGGTGTGCGGAAGCTGGAGGTCCAGTTGACGGTGGTTGATCCACCGACGCAGCGCCCCTGGAGAATGGCAATGGCACCGTCTTTGGTGACCCGGCTCATGCCCTCCTGGTACAGCGAGGCATAAGCCGTCAGCTCGTCCATCTTGAAATCTTTCTGGTAATACAGTCGGCCTTCCTCCACGAGGATGACGGACAGCCCGGCACGGGCCAGAATTTCGGCAGTGGTGCCGCCGCCGGCGCCGGTACCGATGATCACGACATCTGCTTCATGGGTCTGGTTGTCTGTCAGGGTGCTGGCGTCTGTGACTTTCCAGCCGGCCTCAAGGCCCCTGGCAATGCGATCGGTTAACGACATGGAAATCTCCGATAATCAGCGAGCGACAGGGTCAGGCGTTGTTGAACTGGGGCAGGGCGTTCATGGCCCATTCCGGTGGCCCGGCGTAGCCCGACAGGTGCCAGTGCTCGGGGTGGCCGTAAAACGCCACGTTGCTGATCTTGGTCAGGGCGATGTAGCCATTGTTGAACAGGCCAATACCGCTGGTGCGCCAGCGTTCCAGAAAGGCGCCTGCCTCTGCGGTGGTGACATTGGGCCAGCTGGACCAGACACGGGCAACGGTGACCCGGGTCAGGCCGAAGTTGAGCAGATCAAACAGTTTGCGCAGTTCCTTCTGATTGGCCGGGCCGAACCGGACCATGCCCTGGTCGATCCGCTCGATGGTGCCGGTAATCGCCTGTCGCCTTGGCTCCGGCTCTTCGGTCAAAGCCGGCCCGACAATGGCCGGTAGCAGAGCCCGGAACAGCGCAATGTCATCTTGGGTGAGAAACTGAAATTGATAGCCAGCATCAGTCTGCGGAGTGGCCGCATCCAGACGACCCGCCGGTGTGGTTGCGCAGCCGCTGAGGCCCGCCGTGACGCTGACGGTACCGAGGAAAAAAGCGCCGCCCAGACCAGTACGCAGGAAGCTGCGTCGGTCCAGGTCGGCGAAGGTTTCCTGGGTGTGTGGGGGGTGGGGCATGGTGGACTCTCTTATTGTTCTCGTTGAAAAAACGTATACCGGGCCGGCGAGGCTGCCGGCCCGGTATACATCAGCGAATAAACAGCTTGTAGACCATCTTGTGGGCAGTGGTGCCGTGAGGTGCGTAGACGTATTTTCCGCTGTTGAATTTTTGTTTGCTGAAGATGGCGCGGTGATGTGACAGCGTCAGGAAGCCTTCCTTGCCGTGGTAATGCCCCATGCCGGAATCACCAATGCCGCCGAATGGCAGGTCGTCCTGCGCCACGTGCATAAGGGCGTCATTAATACACATACCGCCGGAGTGGGTGTTGTCCACCACCTGTTGCTGCATGGAACGGTCGTAGCCGAAGAAATACAGGGCCAGTGGGCGCGGGCGATCGTTGATGTAGTGGATCGCCTCGTCCAGGCCGCCGTAGCTGACTACGGGGAGGATGGGGCCGAAAATCTCGTCCTGCATCACCTTCATTGCCGGGGTGGTCTTCAACACCAGGGTCAGGGGAATCTTGCGGGTGCCGTCCTTGAGGTTTTCCCGTGCCGGGTTGAGCTCGACGATCTCGGCGCCTTTCTCCCGGGCGTCGTCCAGATAACCCTGCAGCCGCTCGTACTGTCGCTCATTGATAATGGCGGTGTAGTCGTCGTTGTCCCGCAGGCTGGGGTACATTTCAGCAAAGCGGGCGCGGAATTCGTCGACAAAGGCCTGGACCCGATCCGCAGGGCAGAGGACGTAATCCGGCGCTACACAGGTCTGGCCGGCATTGAAGGCTTTGCCAAACGCAATGCGCTGGGCAGCATCCTCCATGGGCACATCGGAGGAGACAATCGCGGGGGACTTGCCACCCAGCTCCAGGGTAACCGGCGTCAGGTTCTCCGACGCTGCCCGCATCACCAGTTTGCCCACGGAGGTGGAGCCGGTGAATAGCAGGTGATCAAACGGGCGGCTGGAGAAATCCGCGGCGACATCCGCTTCACCGGTGATCACCGACACCAGGTCCTCGGGGAAAGTGGACTCAATAATCTCTTTGAAAAGTGCGGAGGTGTGCGGGGTGAATTCCGACATCTTGATCATGGTACGGTTACCCGCGGCCAATGAGGCAACCAGTGGCCCCACGGCCAGATACAGCGGGTAGTTCCAGGGCACAATAACGCCGACCACGCCCTTGGGTTGGTAGTGCACCTTATTACTGGCGGGTTGGAACAGAACGGAGACATGACGCTTCGACGGCTTCATCCAGCCGCCGAGGTTTTTCAGGGTGTAGTTGATGCCCTGAATGGACGGCATGATCTCGGCAATCAGCGATTCGTCCTTAGAGCGGCAACTGAAATCCCGGTCAATGGCATCGGTCAGCTTGTCCTGGTTGCTCAGCAGCGCCCGTTTCAGTCGCTTCAGATTCTCCTGGCGCTCGGTCAGTGAAGGCATCGAGTTATTGCGAAATGCTTTTTTCTGATCGTCGAATACACGATGCGTGCGCTGGATCTGCTTCTTGCTTTCGGTAAGCTGGACGACACTGGCTCCCATGGTACTCTCCCCTCGGGTCGCCGGATGCATGCCGGGCGCCCTGTTGTTGTTTGTGTGGTGGCGAAAAAATACTCAATTTGCGCTTGGTGGTATTATTAGAGTATATACTCTAGGTAGTCAAGGAAAGCCGAATGGCGGATCAGGCCATCCGCCGGTCACACAACAACAAAGCTTGCTGAACCTATGAAAACCAGAGACAAGATCCTGTTATCCAGCCTGGAGTTGTTCAACGAGAGGGGTGAACGAAACGTCACCACCAATCACATTGCTGCCCATCTGGCCATTTCTCCGGGTAACCTCTATTACCATTTCCGCAACAAGTCGGACATCATTTACGAAATCTTCCTGGAATACGAAAAGCTGGTGGATTATTACCTGGATATTCCAGAGGATCGGCCGCTGACCCTGGACGACATGATGTTTTATCTGGAATCCGTATTTGATGGGCTCTGGAGCTACCGGTTTTTTCATCGTGACCTGGAACACCTATTGGATGGTGATCGGCGATTACGCCAGGACTACCGGGAATTTACCGATCGTTGCCTGGACGCCATCAGTCGGATCTTCGAGAAGATGGCGGAAGCAGGCATTATCGAGCCCCAATCGGACGAGTTGCGTTCGGCCATGTCGCTGAACGTCTGGCTGGTCATCACCAACTGGATGGCGTTCCTGAAGACCGCCCACGCCTGCGAAGAATCCGCCAATCTCACGTTGACGGAACTCAAGCAGGGAATCTATCAGGTGTTGACCCTGGAAATTCCCTATCTCACAGCGGCCTATCGGGAGAGAGTGCTGGCGCTGAGAGAGAAGTACCGCCCACAACTGCCGGAAGCCCGTGAGGTCGAATTGCCGGTCGGAAAAACCGTTGGGTGGAATGCGGTTTGATTAATTATTGATCGATCCCGGAACTTTCGGGATAGCCTCATGTCACAGTTATGACGCTGGGGATCCGGACATCCTTGGCGTTACCCTGAGTGAGTTCTCAGGTTTTAGCACGTCGCAAACCCTGACGTTTCACCGGCCTGTCTGATGGCAGGCCGGTTTTTTATTCCTGCCTCCCGTTTCTCTCTGGTTTCTCCAACACATCCTTGTCAGCGCTTTTCAAATCCAATAGACTCGCCAATGTTACCGGTAACATATGCCGGCACAAAAACAATCAGGAGATTCCAATATGTTTCCGACAAGACACGCAGTTGGCCTATTTCTGGCCACGCTTGCGTTTAATGCCTTCGCCGCCGATTTCACCTTCAAGTTCCAGTCTTCAGACCCTGCTGGTGTCAAAAACTTCGAAATTCAACAGGCATGGGCCGACCGTGTGGAATCCATGACCGGTGGCCGTGTTGAAATCGATTTGCTGCCGGTTGGCAGTGTCGTCAGCCACACCGAAACCCTTGGAGCCATGAAAATGGGGGTGTTGGACGGCCACATCTCGGTCACTGGTTATTTTTCCGGTAAGGACCCGGCGTTCGGACTGATTGGCAATACCGTGGGTGCCTGGTCCAGTCCTGATCAGCTCATCGATTACATCAACTACGGCGGCGGTTACGAGTTGATGAATGAGCTGTATGAACCGTACGGCGTCAAGTTTGTTGGTGGTGGCGGTACCGGCCTTGAGTCGTTCGTGTCGAAAAAGCCGCTTGACGGCGTGGAGGATCTCAAGGGGCTGAAAATGCGTGCGCCCGAAGGGCTGGTGCAGTCGGTCTTTGCCGCAGCCGGTGCGTCGCCGGTCAACCTTCCCGGTTCCGAGGTTTATACCGCATTGAGCAAGGGCGTGATTGATGCGGCCGACTACACGGTGTTCTCAACCAACCATGAGGCCGGCCTGAACGACATTGCCTCACATCCCGTCAATCCGGGGTTTCACTCGCTGCCCCTGCTGGAAATCGCCATGGGTCTCAAGGCGTGGGAAAAGCTGCCGGAAGACATTCAGGTCATCATGACGGTGTCCGCCAGGGACTTTGCGCAGGACATCAGCACGCAACTGGCGATGGCTGATCGGGAGGCCGTCAATGAGGCCCGTGCCAATCCGGAGATTACCATCCACGACTGGTCCGCCGAGGAGCGCCGCAAATTCCGCGCGATTGCCCGCGATCAATGGAAGGTCTACGCAGAGCAGTCCCCCAACGCCGGCAAAGTGTACCAGTCGGTCACCGCATACCTGGAGTCCCAGGGCCTTCTCTGAGTAGCAGGTTCCCTCGATATCAGACTCCGGGCGCCCTGGCGGGACCCGGAGCGAGGAGTTCATTATGTCCGTTGAAAATAACGAAGATGTGGGATTCACCTGGCTGGACAGGGCCATCGTTTGGCTGGGTCAGAAACTGAGCCTGGTGTTTGCGGTGATTGTTCTGGTGTCTTTTTACGAGATCATTCGCCGCTATGCATTTGATGCGCCGACACTCTGGGTACACGAAACCGTGACCTTCGCAGGCGCCACACTGTTTGTCCTTGGTGGGCTGTATGCCCTGGCCACCGATCGCCATGTCCGCATCGTACTGGTCTATGACGCGGTCTCGCCCCGCGCCCAGCGCTGGTTGCGGGTGGTCCATCACCTGCTGGGGCTTGCCTTTTGCGGCATGCTGCTGTTTGCGAGCTGGTCAATGGCGACAGAAGCGGTGCTGGCACCTTGGGGAGACTGGCGCCTTGAGACATCCGGCTCGGCCTGGAATCCGCCGTTCCCCGCGTTCCTGAAAGTGATCATTCTGGTGGCTGTTGCCGTCATGACCCTTCAGTTTCTGTTGCACCTGGTGCGCGATCTCCGTGGCAAGGGAGGTCTCTGATGTTTGAACTGGCTTCCCTCGGCATCGGTTATGGCAGTCTGGTCATGCTGGTCATGCTGATAGTGCTGCTGCTCACCGGCATGCAGCTGGCCTTCGCCACGGGTCTGGTTGCCCTGGTCTTCGCCTTGGGCTGGTTCGGCCCGGATGCGTTGCCTATCGTCAGCAGTCGTCTTTACAGCTTCATTGGTAACTATGTGTTCCTGGCGGTGCCGATGTTCGTGTTGATGGCCTCGCTGCTGGACCATTCCGGCATCGCCCGTGATCTGTTCGACGCCATGGCTCGCCTGGGGCGCAAGCTTCGTGGCGGCGTGGCCATACAGACGTTGGTGGTGGCGGTGATTCTGGCCTCCATGTCTGGTGTTATAGGTGGCGAGACGGTGCTTCTGGGTATCCTGGCGCTGCCGCAAATGCTGCGCCTGGGCTATGACCGCAAACTGGCCATTGGCACCACCTGTGCCGGTGGGGCGCTCGGCACCATGTTGCCGCCCAGTATCGTGCTGATCATATACGGGCTGACGGCCAATGTGTCCATTGGCGACCTGTTCAAGGGGGCTTTCGCGCCCGCACTGTTGTTGGCACTGCTTTATATGGGTTATGTCCTGATCCGTGTCTGGCTGAAGCCGGAGATGGCACCACTGCCTTCGGATCAGGATGCGCCCGAGACCCCGGCACCGAATTTTTTCAAGGCGTTGTTGTTTCCGCTGCTTTCGGTCGTGGTGGTGCTGGGTAGTATTTATGGCGGCGTGGCCTCGGTCACCGAGGCGTCGGCCCTAGGTGTTATGGGGATCGCCATCAGTACCTGGATTCGTGGGGAGTTGTCGCTGGCCATGGTGCGCAAGGCTACCATCAGCACGCTGCGGGTATGTGGCATGATTATCTGGATCGGGATTGGTGCAACTGCGTTGGTCGGTGTCTACAACCTCATGGGCGGTATCGATTTCGTCCGCGACATGGTCTTTGCCGTCAGTGGTGGCCATGGCCTGGGCACCATCCTGTTCATGATGTTGATTCTGCTCATCCTTGGCATGTTCCTGGACTGGGTGGGTGTCGCGCTGCTGACCATGCCGATCTTCGTGCCCATCGTGACAGAGCTGGGGTACAGCCCGATCTGGTTCGGGGTGGTGTTCTGTATGAACATGCAAGTGTCCTTCCTGTCGCCTCCATTTGGGCCGGCGGCGTTCTATCTCAAGACGGTGACGCCGAAGGACATTTCCCTGGGTGAGATCTTCCGCGCCCTGCTGCCATTCATCGCACTCCAGGTAGTGGCTCTGGGGCTGCTGATTGCGTTCCCTCAACTGGCGTTATGGTGGCAGTGATATGACGGCGTTAAAAGTGATCGTAATGGGGGTGTCCGGATGCGGTAAGAGTCTCACCGGCACCATGCTTGCCAGCGAATTGGGGGTCCGGTTTTGCGATGCGGACGATTATCACAGTCCTGCCAATGTAGAAAAAATGGCGGCGGGCATTCCGCTGACTGACGAGGACCGGCGGGGCTGGCTGGATGATCTCGCGGAGCTGATCCGGCGGGAGGAGGGTGGCTTGGTGCTGGCCTGCTCGGCGCTGAAGCGTTGCTACCGGGCGCGCCTTCTGGACTGCAATCCAGAGGCACGTTTCGTCTACCTCAAGGGGGATTTTGACACCATTTGGGCCCGGCATTCCAGGCGAACGGACCATTACTTTAATGGTCATGCCATGCTGGAGAGCCAGTTTCAATTGCTGGAGGAGCCGGCCCCTGACGAAAACGCCATTGTCGTGGATGTGTCGGGGACGCCTGAGCAGATCATCAGGCAGTGCCTTGCCGGGCTTGGCCTGAGGAAAGGAAATGTCCGGAACTGATTTGGTGGCCTGCTCGCGGGTATGATAGACAACTTTAATCATGACTGGAGTCGTAGATGGTAAAGAACAGGCGTCCTACTTTGCAGGATATTGCCGATCGGGTCGGAGCGACCAAGATGACCGTCAGCCGGTGTCTGCGGGGCGCGGATAACGTTTCTGAGCCCATGCGGGAGCGAATCTTTGCCGAGGCTGAAGCACTGGGCTATATCCCCAACCGTGCTCCGGATCTGCTTTCCAAGTCCACCAGCCATGCGATCGGTGTCTTGTTGCCGTCACTGACCAACCAGGTCTTTGCGGATGTCATCAAGGGGGTGGAGTCGGTCACCGAGCCGGCGGGGTACCACCTGATGCTGGCGCACTACGGATACAGTCCCGAAATTGAGGAGCGCAGTCTGTCCTCGCTGCTGTCCTATAATGTCGATGGCGTCATCCTGTCTGAGAGTCAACATACCGATCGTACTCTGAGAATGCTGCAAACTGCCGGGGTGCCGACGGTGGAAATCATGGACACGCACACGGCACCGTTTGAGCAGGCTGTGGGATTCGACAACGTCAGTGCCGCCTACGATATGGTGCGTGAAATGATCCGGCTTGGTCGCCGGAGGGTGGTCTATCTTGCGGTCCGGCTGGATGCCCGCACGCTCCAGCGTCAGGAGGGCTATAACCGGGCCATGGAGGAGGAGGACCTGACTCCGGTAACGCTCCGCAGTGAGCAACGTTCGTCCTTCAGTGTGGGTGCCACCCTGATGGCGCGGATACTGGAGGAGAATCCGGACACCGATGGCATTTTCTGCACGAATGATGACGTTGCCATCGGGGCGTTTTTCGAGTGCCAGCGCCGGGGCATCCCCGTGCCGCAGCGAATTGCCATCGCCGGCTTTCACGGCCACGATGTGGGGCGCGTTATGGTTCCGCCACTGGCAAGTGTGATCACGCCACGGGAGCAGGTGGGGCAGCGAGCCGCTGAAGAGCTGATTGCGCGCCTGGGTGGCGCGGCTATCAGCGATCAGCGAATTGACCTGGGATACCGGATTGAGCGGGGCGGAACTCTCTGACCTAGCCCATCATTTCGTCTGTGGCGTCGTCACTGCCAGCTTCCAGCCATGCTGTCAGCGCGTCACGACATTCATCAACTCCCCGCTTTGACGTTGCCGAGAACATGATCAGGTGCTCGACGCACTGGAACTCTTTCAGCTTTCCGGCGATCCCCAGCATGGCCGTCTTGGCCTGCCCGAATTTCAGTTTGTCGGCCTTGGTGGCCAGAATCATCAGCGGCAGGTTGTTATGTTCACACCATTCCACCATCATCTGGTCGAAATCGGTCAGCGGGTGACGGATGTCCATGACCAGCACCAGGCCTCGCAAGCAGCGGCGGTCGTTGAGGTAGTGCCCCAGATGTTTTTGCCAGTCATCCTTCATGTCCCGGGAGACTTTGGCATAGCCATAGCCGGGCAGGTCCACCAGGCGGCAGTTTTCGCGATTAAGCGTGAAAAAGTTGATCAGGCGGGTGCGGCCGGGCGTCTTACTGGTGCGCGCCAGTTTGCCGTGGGCGGTAATGGAATTGATCGCGCTGGATTTGCCGGCGTTGGAGCGTCCCGCAAACGCGACTTCCGCACCGGAGTCCAGCGGACACTCTTCCAGCCGCGAGGCGCTGATCAGGAATCGGGCGCTGTTGAATGAGATCGATTTTTGAGTCAGATCAGATGACACGGTGGTTGGGATTCCTATTGGATTTCAGTTATCAGGGATTAATGTATAATGCTACACCAATTCCGGGCAGCACGCTGAGCGTTGCTGCTGACCAGCCCCGGTTTGTGCCTTTCGGGCCAGTGCCTGCCGGCTGCATAACGAAGAATACTTTTGGATGAGAGAAGCGGAGCGAGCATGAAAAAACTGATCGCAGGAGTTGTTCTCGGTGTTGGCCTCACAGCGATGGCACACGGGGCTGGAGATCCTGAAGCAGGCAAGGAAAACGCAGCGGTTTGTGCCGGTTGTCACGGTGCAGGTGGTGCCAAGCCAGTAATGGCGGCATACCCCAAGCTGTCCGGGCTGGGCGAGAAATATCTGTACCAGCAGCTGTCAGCCATCAAAAATGGTGACCGTCAGATCGCAGAGATGACCGGGCTACTGGACAACATGTCTGACGAGGATCTGCAGGATCTGGCTGCCTACTTCAACGATCAGGATATGGTGGTTAATCAGGCCGATCCGGAGCTTATTGAACAGGGGCAGGCGTTGTATCGTGGTGGTAACCTGGCGTCTGGTGTGCCGGCTTGTTCCGGTTGCCACAACCCTCAAGGTAAGGGCAACGAGCCAGCGGGCTTCCCGCGTCTCGGTGGCCAGCAAGCCGCCTACATTGAGAAGCAACTGAAAGCCTACCGGGATGGTGAGCGGAATGGCTCCGCAAACGCCTCCATCATGATGGACGTTGCTGCCAAGCTGACCGACTCGGAAATCGAGGCAGTGGCCAATTATGTTTCCGGCCTGAACTGATCCGTCTTCCGGGCACAAAAAACCGGTTTCCATGTTCTGGAAGCCGGTTTTTTTATTTCCGCCGATCAGGGGGGCAGGGGCTTCCAAAACGGAGAAGCGTGGCTTCTTTGAATGTTTTGGAAGCCCCTGCCCACCCCCTGATCGGCTACCATCTTTGGTTATTGCCGTCTGAGAAGCATGGATTGGTTTGTCGTTATTGCCTTTCCTGTCTTTAATTTGCCGGCGGTGGAACTTTTTGCGCGCGCTGGGTCATAATCAATCCCAGAATGAACCAATAAAACCGGAGACAGTCGATGTTGAGAAGTCTGAGTACTGCAGTCACCTTTCTGGCGGCCTTCGCCATAGCTGGCCAGGTCAATGCAGCCGAATGGCAGGAGGGCACTCACTATCGGGAGCTGAGTTCTCCGGTCCGTACCGACAGCAGCGAGAGTATCGAGGTGGCAGAGGTGTTCTGGTATGGCTGCCCCCATTGTTACGCGTTCAAGCCGTTGGTAGAAGCCTGGGCTGAGGGTCGCCCGGACAACGTTGACTATGTGCAGATTCCCGCTGCCCTTGGCAAATCCTGGGAGCCCCACGCCAGGGCGTTCTACGCGCTGGAGGCCATGGGTGAGCGGGGCAAGGTTCACGATGCTCTGTTTGATGCCCTGGCTGGCGAGCGGCGACCGCTGAATTCCGGAGAAGCGCTGGCGGAATTTGTCAGTGATTATGGTGTGGACGGCGAGCAGTTTCTTGAGAACTACAACAGTTTCGGGGTCAACATGCGAATGCAGAAAGCCCAGGCTAAAATTCGCGGCGCGCGTATCACCGGTACACCGACTATGCTTGTTAATGGTAAGTACACGGTCAGTGCCTCTATGGCAGGTGGCCATGAGGCTGTACTGGAGGTCGTTGACTATCTGATCGAGAAAGAGCGCGGCTCCGCAGAGTAAGCAGGCTTTGTCTCGGGGTGTGTGCCACAGTCGGATGAGCCGGTAACATGTACAGACACATTCGCAAGCAGCTGGATGGGTTTCTCCGACCGACCGGAGAGCCCAGGGGGCGTTGCTCCGGTAGTGAGCATGTGCCCGAGTTTGAACCTCACCGGTATATCCGGCTGCTGACCTTCAATATACAGGTGGGTATCAATACCTCCTCCTACCGCCATTACCTGACACGAAGCTGGCAGCATTTCCTGCCGCATCGCAATCGCATCGGGAACCTGGATCGCATTGCTACCCTGCTACGGAATTACGACGTGGTAGCGCTGCAGGAATGTGATGGTGGCAGTCTGAGGAGTGGCTACATCAATCAGGTTCAGTATCTGGCGGAAGCGGCTGGTATTCCATACTGGTACCAGCAGCTGAACCGAAACCTCGGGCAGATCGCCCAGCACAGTAACGGTTTGTTGAGCCGGTATCGGCCGCTGGATGTAACCGAGCACAGGTTGCCGGGGCTGATTCCGGGGCGCGGTGCCATTATTGCCCGCTACGGTTCGGAGGATGATCCGCTGGTGCTGGTGATGATGCACCTGTCCCTGAGTCGGGCGGCGCAGCAGCGGCAGTTGGGATATATCCGGGAATTGATCGGTGATTACCAGCATGTGGTGTTGATGGGGGATATGAATAACCACGCGGAGGAGTTGCTGACGCAGACGCCACTGAGGGAAACCGATCTGATTCCACTACCGGATACTGCTCACAGTTTCCCGAGTTGGAGGCCAGAAAAGGCCCTGGATCATATCCTGGTGAGTCCCAGCCTGGAAATCCGCCGCTCCGAGGTGGTCAGCTATCCAATGTCGGATCACTTGCCCATTGCCATGGATGTGGCGCTGCCGAAAGGCTATCTTGAGTCCTTCTGAGGTCACTTTCAGGCAATAAAAAAACCCGGCACATGGCCGGGTTTTTGTCGGTCACCAGATCAATTACTTGATCTTGGCTTCCTTGTACGCAACGTGCTTGCGGACAACCGGATCGTACTTTTTGATCTCGATTTTTTCCGGAGTGTTACGCTTGTTCTTGTTGGTCGTGTAGAAGTGACCAGTACCTGCTGATGAAACCAGCTTGATTTTCTCGCGCATGATGCGGCTCCTTAAAATTTCTCGCCGCGGGCACGAAGATCGGCCAGCACAGCGTCAATGCCTTTTTTGTCGATGATGCGCATGCCCTTGGTGGAAATGCGCAGCTTCACGAAACGCTTCTCTGATTCAACCCAGAAGCGGTGGTTCTGCAGATTCGGCAGAAAACGACGACGAGTGTGGTTCATCGCGTGGGATACGTTGTTACCGGTGACCGGACGCTTACCGGTAACCTGACAAACTCTGGACATACTTGCCTCCGACCTGAGCAATGGTCTTAATATACGAATTCGTTTAATCGCGCCTCTGGTTGCTACTTGCGCCTCAAATTGCACGCTGCTCGCCAGACGCCGCCAGAAAGGGACGCTTTTATACCAGAACTGGCCCCCCAACGCAAAAAATTGTTGGGAATTTGGCCAGTTTTTTGTGTCTGGCCCGGGCTGGCTTACATCAGTCCTCGTTCGGCCAGGGATATTACCTCACCGTGGCCCACAACCATATGGTCAAGAACCCTGATATCCACCAGGCCAAGGGCCTCCTTGAGGCGTCCGGTCAGGGCAATATCTGCCTGGCTGGGCTCGGCAACACCCGATGGATGATTGTGGGCAAAAATGACCGCAGCGGCATTATACTCCAAAGCCTGACGGACTACCTCCCTGGGATAGACTGCGGCGCCGTCAATGGTGCCACGAAACAGTTCACGGTATTGGATCACGCGGTGCCGGTTATCCAGAAACAGGCCGGCAAACACCTCATGGGGATAAGTGCCAAGACGACTGCACAGGAACCTCCGGGTGTCCGCCGGAGAGCGAAGGGGGTCTCCCTGTTTGAGGGGCTCATCCATCACCCTTTGCGCCATTTCCATGGCCGCCTGTACCTGGGCGTATTTGGCCGTCCCCAGCCCCCTGACGTCGCAGAACTGCCGCCGGGAGGCTGTCATCAGGCCCCGGAGACCGCCAAAGGTATCAATGAGATGTCGCGCCAGTTCCATGACTGGCATGCCGGCGGTGCCGGTGCGAAGAAATATAGCCAGTAATTCGGCATCGGAGAGGCTGTCGGGCCCATGGGCCAGTAGTCGTTCCCGCGGGCGCTCGTCCGCAGGCCAGGGGTGGGTTGTCATGATCGCGTCCTTGCTGTTTACAGGCGATGGCTTGAATACCGTGGCGGCGCTCCCTGCGCAGGCCACTGAAATGCAGACGGAAGTCTAGCATGGGATGCAGGCTGCCGGGAGGCGTCTGCCGTGCTATCTTATAGACCTTTTATTTTTGCCGGATACGGAGCAATTATGGCCGCGAAACGAATTCTGCTGGGGATCACCGGTGGTATTGCAGCCTACAAGAGTGCGGAACTGGTGCGGTTGTTGAAGAAAGCCGGGCACCAGGTGCGAGTAGTGATGACTCGGGGCGCAGAGGCTTTCGTAACGCCAATGACCTTTCAGGCGCTCAGTGGCGAACCGGTGCGGACGTCACTGTTGGATCCGGAAGCGGAGCAGGGCATGGGACACATTGAACTGGCCAAGTGGGCGGATCAGGTGGTCATTGCTCCGGCGACCGCCGACTTTATTGCCCGCCTGGCCCAGGGTATGGCAGATGACTTGCTGACCACTCTGTGTTGTGCCACCGAAGCGCCGATCGTGGTGGCACCTGCGATGAATCAGGCCATGTGGAATAACCACCGGACCCGGCGCAACATCGGATTGCTGGAATCGGATCCGCAAGTCACGCTCTGGGGACCGGATCAGGGAGCCCAGGCCTGCGGGGATACCGGGCCCGGTCGTATGCTGGAGCCCCAGGATTTATTTGAACGCATTACCGCAGTCTGCAGCGGGCCGCTGTCGGGCAAGCGAGTCGTTATTACCGCGGGTCCAACGCGGGAGCCCATTGATCCGATCCGCTACATCAGTAACCACAGTTCCGGGAAAATGGGGTATGCCATCGCTGCCGCCGCCAGGGATGCCGGCGCTCAGGTGGTGCTGGTCAGCGGGCCGGTGTCGATCCCGGCACCCACTGGCGTGGAGGTTCGTCCAGTGATTACGGCCGACGACATGCTGACCGTCGCCGGGCAGGCGGTGGATGAGGGCTGTGATGTGTTCGTTGCCACCGCCGCCGTTGCCGATTACCGGCCGGACACCTGCGCCAGTGACAAGATCAAGAAGACCCGTGAGGATATGACGCTGGCGCTGGTGCGGAATCCAGATACCCTGGCCACTATCGCGGCCCGTCCCGATGCACCGTTTACGGTGGGCTTCGCCGCCGAAACCCGCGACGTGGAGCACTATGCCCGGGACAAGATGCAGCGCAAGAAGCTGAACATGATTGTGGCCAACGATGTATCGGCGCCCGGGATCGGATTCAACAGCGACAACAATGCCGTCACGGTGTTCTGGCGTTCGGGGCAGCAGGCCCTCGGGCCAGAAAGCAAAGCCGGCATCGCCCGCCAACTGGTGGCTCTGATTGCCGAAAAGATTCAATGACAGACCTTCGCACAGGAAACTCCATGACACGACAGACTTTCCAGGTTCGCATTCTGGATCCACGCATCGGCGACAGCATTGCATTTCCCGAATACGCCACGACCGGCTCGGCAGGGCTGGACCTGAGGGCTTGCCTGGACGAACCGTTAACCCTGAAGCCCGGAGATACCCAGCTGATCAGGACCGGGCTTTCCATCCATATTGCCGATCCATCACTGGCGGCCATGATTCTACCCCGCAGCGGTCTGGGGCATAAGCACGGTATCGTATTGGGCAACCTGGTGGGACTGATCGATTCCGATTACCAGGGGGAACTGATGGTGTCCTGCTGGAATCGGGGACAAAGCGACTTCACCGTGGATGTCGGGGAGCGTCTGGCACAGCTGGTGCTGGTACCGGTGGTGCAGGCTGATTTCGAAGTGGTGGAGTCGTTTGATGCCAGCGCCCGCGGCGCCGGTGGCTTTGGGTCAACGGGGACCCGCTGACGGGGTAGCGGAGCCGGTAACAGTCTGTAAACGCGGAGACATTGCCCGAGGTCTATACTTGGGTAACTCAATGCCGCGGGCGAATAATATAAGTACAGGATGGACTATGAAGCTGGGTAGGAAGAAATCGGACGAGGCTGTTGCGCAGACAGCGGGTCAGCCGGCTGGCAAGCAGAAGCTGAAGAGCCGGGACGCCAAAGGGCCTCGCTTGAAGCGGCTGGGGGGCGTGGCTGGTGTCCAGGCTGCCACCGTGCTGGCGGCAGGACTGCTGGCAGCGGCCCTGCTCTACCTGCTGGTGCTGGGGCCGGCGGAATTGCGCCGCGCCGACCGTCTGGCGGCACAGGAGGTTGACGCAGCTGCCAGCCGGATGAATCAACACCTTGCCATCTTGCAATCTGCGGTAGAGGGCCTTGCTGTCCAGCGCCATGTTCGTGAGGCCCTGGACAGTGGTGAGGGGATAGAAACGGTGGCTGCGGAACTCGGTCGCACCCTTCCGGACGTCCGGGCGGTTCACCTGTTTCCCTACGGGGATATCCCGCGCAGGACCGGTGGCTCTGACACCCTCGGGTTTGCCGGCCTGGACCTGGCACGCCGAGCTGAATCCGGCAAACCGCTTCACCCCGACGCCTTCCCGCGGGACGGCCAGTGGTACTTCCAGATGGCAGCCGCCATCCGCAAGCCCGAAAACCGCGCCATGGCGGGCAGCATGCTGGTGGTCTTTGATGCGTCCGAATTGCAGCCGCTGCTGACGGTGAATAATCGTGAGCTGGGCGGAAAAATGGCGCTGGTACAAAGTGTCAATGGTTCTTCCCGTGTAGTGGCAAGCAGGGGGACTGGTGATGGCGATACGGTGGAGCAGGCACTGGCTGCGCCGGGGTGGTCTCTCAGCTACCAACCCGCTTCCTTGCCCGCGCCAGTGTTCAATACCGTCCTGGCCATGATCCTGATCCTGGTTCCAGCCCTGATCGCCGCCATTGTGGTCTGGGTGTTGCTGGGGAATGCCCAGCGCAGTCTTCGTCAGGATATATCGGTACTGACCCAGTGGGCTCACAAGGTGTTCAGTGGTGAGCGACTCAAACTGCCCGTATTGAAGTGGGATCTGGTGGCTTCAATGGGTGAGGTGCTCCATCGCTTGTCCCGGATGGTGGAAAAGCGGGTGGTCAAGAAGGCGGAGTCCACGCGTACCCGCACTCCGGAGGGAGACGACAGTGTCACCGATGAGCCGTTGTTCCAGGACAAGGACATGCTGGATATCGACATGCTGGACGGTGACGATGATGTCCTGGGCCTCGGAAGCGGCGCTGATGACGATGATGCGACCGCCCCTGCAGTGGAGGAAGTGGCGCTGCCCCAGGTCGACATATCAGCGGGCATCTTCCGTGCCTATGACATTCGCGGTATTGTCGGCGAAACCCTGTCTGAGGAGATCGTCCACGTTATTGGCCGGGCCATCGGCAGTGAAGCAGCGGAGCGTGGCATTGACAGCCTCTGTATCGGTTATGATGGACGGCATTCGAGTCCGGATCTGGCCGACGCCCTTGCCCGGGGGATTATGTCCGCTGGTTGTAATGTGATTCACGTGGGCGCCGTACCCACGCCGGTGCTGTATTTCGCTACCCATCACCTGCAAACCGGTTCCGGTGTGATGGTGACCGGGAGCCATAACCCCGCCAACTATAACGGCCTGAAGATCATGCTGGGGGGTGACACGCTCTCCGGGGACGCTATCCAGAAGCTTTACCAGCGCACCCAGACCGGAGATATGGTCAGCGGTCAGGGCGCACAATCGTCGGAAGATGTACGCCGCGCCTATCTGGACAGGATCGTCGGAGACATTGCCGTCGCAGCGCCGTTGAAAGTGGTGCTGGACGCCGGCAACGGTATTGCCGGTGAGCTCGCACCCATATTGGTGGAAGAGCTTGGCTGTGAGGTGATTCCTCTCTACTGTGAGGTGGATGGCGACTTTCCCAACCATCATCCTGATCCGGGTAAGCCCGACAACCTGGTGGACCTGATTGCGCGGGTGAAGTCTGAACAAGCGGATATTGGGCTTGCATTTGATGGTGATGGGGATCGCCTCGGAGTGGTCACCAACAGTGGCAAGATTATCTGGCCGGACCGCCTGTTGATGCTGTTTGCCAGGGATGTCGTGTCCCGTAATCCTGGCTCCGATGTGTTGTATGACGTGAAGTGCAGTCGGCGCCTGGCAGGGGTGATTTCCGAAGCGGGCGGTCGCCCGATTATGTGGAAAACCGGTCATTCCCTGATGAAGGCCAAGATGAAGGAAACCGGAGCTCTGCTGGCCGGGGAGATGAGCGGGCACATCTTCTTTGGTGAGCGCTGGTATGGCTTTGATGATGGTCTTTACTCGGCGGCGCGTCTGCTGGAGATCCTTGGTGTTGAGGATCGTCACAGTGACGAGGTGTTCGAGGACTTTCCGGAAGACATCAGTACCCCGGAATTGAATGTCGAGGTTACCGAAGACAGCAAGTTCCAGTTGGTGGAGCGTCTGGGCAGCGAGGGTAAATTCGGTGATGGCAGCATCAGTACCATTGATGGTATCCGGGTGGATTACGCCGATGGCTGGGGCCTGTGTCGTGCTTCCAACACCACACCGGTGCTGGTGCTCCGGTTTGAGGCAGAAACCGAAGAGGCGCTGGAGCGGATCAAAAGCGTTTTCCGCGACCAGCTGAAGATAGTCGCTCCCGACCTTCGTGTAGACTTTTAATTGACAAGAGTATTAAGGCAGCAATATGGCACTGGATCGTGAAACAGCAATGCAGGTGGCATCCGTTCTGAGTAGAGGGTTGCCCTATATTCAGCGGTTTACTGGTAAAACCGTGGTCATCAAGTATGGCGGCAACGCCATGGAGAACGAGGACCTGAAGAGCAGCTTTGCCCGGGACGTAGTCCTGATGAAGCTGGTGGGTATTAATCCGATTGTGGTGCACGGTGGTGGGCCCCAGATCGGGGGCCTGCTGGAACGATTGAATATCAAGTCACGCTTCGTCAACGGTATGCGGGTGACTGACAGCGAAACCATGGACGTCGTCGAAATGGTTCTGGGCGGCCAAGTCAACAAGGAGATCGTATCCCTGATCAATGCCCATGGCGGCACTGCGGTGGGGCTGACCGGTAAGGATGCCAACCTGATCCGGGCGCGTAAACTGGAGGTGGTCAATCGCTCTGCCGAGCTTGAACGTCCGGAAATCATCGACATTGGTCATGTGGGTGAAGTTGAAAGTGTGAATGTCGAAGTGATTGAGATGCTGACCCGTAGCAACGTCATTCCTGTCATCGCACCGATAGGTGTAGGACCCGATGGCGCCTCCTACAATATCAACGCCGATCTGGTGGCAGGTAAGGTAGCGGAGGCCATGAAGGCGGAGAAACTGATCCTGTTGACCAATGTCTCTGGCCTCAAAAGTAAGGAAGGCAAGGTCCTGACCGGACTGACGGCCCAGCAGGTCAACGACCTGATCGAAGATGGCACCATCCATGGTGGCATGCTGCCGAAAATCCGTTGTGCTCTCAACGCGGTGGAAAATGGCGTGCGCACGTCACACATTATTGACGGGCGGGTTGCCCATGCGACCCTGCTTGAGATATTCACGGATGAAGGGGTGGGAACTCTGATTTCCCGCAATTGAAGCAGCCCTCAGCGCTGACATCTCGTGGTTCAGTCCGTCGGGCCCAATCCCGGACGGACAAAAGGATAAATGAATGAAACGCCTGCTGACCTTTATTGTTGTTGTGGTTCTGCTGGGCTGGCTGTTATTCAAGGCGGCGGTCTGGTGGCTGGCTGACCAGCGTCTGGCTGAAACCAGGGATGCGATGGAGAGCACCGGGGTCATTGAGCGGGGCAGGATCAGCTCCGGAATAGAAGGACGTCTGTTGTTGATCGGTGCCAGTTATCAGGACTTTCGCCTGGCACAGTCGGTGGACATCGGCCGGATGGTGTTTGATGCAGGCTCGCCGCTGGATCTCCTGATGGCCCTGGTGGACCCTGGTCGTGCGCCGGCCGCCTGGTCCCTGCGGGCCGAGAATGTTGAACTGAGCCTGGAAGCGACCATGTTCCGAAACTGGGTCACCGCTTCCGGAGAGGCAACCCCGGCGCTGTTTGCCCCCGTGTGTGGTCCCGACCATCGCCAGCAGTTGGGTAGCGGAGACCTGGTCCGCATGGGCGTTAATGGCATCACCGGTGAAGCCCTGATCCGTCAAACTCCTGAGCGGTTGTACCTGGAGCTGACGACTGCGAGCACCGGTAGCCTGGAGATTGACTGGCCCGGGGCGCGGGTGGACGTCATGAATCGCGAACGAATCGTGCGGGGTGGTGAGGGGCCGATGACCTTGACCATTCGCGACGGTGGTCTGATGCGCCGGGTTGCAGCCTACTGTGCCCGTGAGTCCTCGGTGGCGACCACCGAATGGACCAGTATCGTCATGGATGCGTTCCGCCAGGCATTGAATGCACGCGGCTATGAAGCCAGTGGCCAGTTGCTGGCGCTCTACCGGCAGTGGTTGACCGAGGGTGGTGAACTGACGTTGGTGCTGGATCCCGAACAGCCAGTCAATGGCGTACCCGTGCAGCGAGTCGATCAGGAGCGCGCCCCCGGGTTGCGGGTCAGTTACAATGGTCAGGCGGTGCCGGATGTCTATTTGAAGGAGGTTGAACCACCGGAGCCGGTGGTTTCCGAGCAGGCATTGCAGCCTGTGGTGCCGGAAGGCACGGACAACCAGGTGGCGGGTTGGTACCCTGCGGAGGTGGCGAAAGCCGGACGTTGGGTTGGGCACACAGTGAGAATTACGCTGTCCAATGACAATGTGGTTGAGGGCCGGCTGGTCAGTGTTGGCGAGCAGACCCTGGAGGTTGCCCGAACGGTCGGTGGTGGCGAGATCGCCTATCCAATGATGATTCGTGCAATCGATATGTTTGAGGTCTGGCAGCGTGGCCAGACCCGGTGACCCGTAACCGGGCCAGGAATTCTGATATGTCTGAGTCCACAAACAAAGCCGACGTGGTTCCCGGTATCCGCGAGATGCTGACCCGGCTGATTGCCCTGCCATCCATCAGCAGTGCAACACCGGACTGGGATCACAGCAACGAGGCGGTAGTAAGAACGCTGGCGGAATGGCTGGAACCGCTGGGGTTCACGGTGGAGCTGATGGAAGTGCCTGGCATGCCAGGCAAGTTCAACATGATTGCCACCCTGGGCAGTGGGCCGGGTGGGCTGGTGTTGTCGGGGCACACCGATACCGTGCCTTTTGACGATAAGCGTTGGCAGAGCGACCCATTTACCCTGACCGAGCGTGATGATCGCTGGTACGGGCTGGGTACCTGCGATATGAAAGGGTTTTTTCCGCTCGCCATTGAGGCGGCGCGCGAGTTTGCTGACCAGGATCTGAAGCAGCCGCTGATCATTCTTGCCACGGCGGATGAAGAAAGTTCGATGAACGGTGCCAGGGCCCTGGCGGAAGCGGGACGTCCGAAAGCCCGCTATGCCGTGATCGGGGAACCGACCAATCTCAGGCCGGTGCGAATGCACAAGGGGATCATGATGGAGCGGCTGGCGTTCGAGGGCCAGTCCGGTCATTCCTCAGATCCTTCCCTTGGCCGCAACGCCCTGGAAGGAATGCACGAAGCGCTCGGAGAGCTATTGTCCTTGCGCTCGGTCTGGCAGGAGAAATACCGGAACCCGAATTTCAGGGTTGAGGTACCGACCATGAACCTGGGATGCATTCATGGTGGCGATAACCCCAACCGGATCTGTGCCAACTGTGAGTTGCATTTTGATTTGCGGCCCCTGCCCGGGATGGATATGGCCTCCCTGCGCCAGGCAATCCTCGACAAGCTGCAGCCGGTTGCTGAGCGTCGCGAGCTGTCCATGGTATTTGAGCCGTTGTTTGATGGCGTGCCGCCGTTCGAAACGCCAGCGGATGCGCAGCTGGTCAGGGCCTGTGAGAAACTGACCGGCCATACCGCCCATGCCGTGGCGTTTGCCACCGAAGCACCCTGGCTGCAGAAGCTGGGGCTGGAAACCCTGGTCATGGGGCCAGGGTCGATTGATCAGGCGCACCAGCCGGACGAGTTCCTGGAACTGTCCCAGCTGGATCCGACCGTACGTATCCTCAAGGGATTGATCAAACAGTTTTGCCTGTAAGGTACAGGTCATCAGGAGAAACGATTGAAATCTAACGACTGGCTGCATGGGTTCCGCCATTCTTCCCCCTATATCAACACCCACCGTGGGCGTACGGTGGTGTTGACCATCGGCGGGGATGCGATCGCCCATGACAACTTCATCAACATTATCCATGACATCGCACTGCTGAGCAGTCTGGGTATACGTCTGGTGGTGGTGTTCGGAGCCAGGCCGCAGATTCAGCAGAGACTGGACGAAGCCGGGGTTGAATCGTCGTTTCATCGTGATCTGCGGGTGACCCGTGAACAACAATTGCCCCTGGTGTTGCAGGCCATAGGCGGGCTGCGGGCTTACCTGGAAAGTCAGCTGTCCATGGGGCTGGTGAATTCACCCATGCACAATGCCCGCATTCGCGTCAGTGGTGGCAATTTTGTGGCCGCACGCCCGGTTGGCGTTCTCGACGGTGTCGATTTCGGGTATACCGGCCGCGTTCGTCGGGTGGATGTGGCCGGCATAGAGAAGCTGCTGGAGCTTGGGCATATCGTCCTGTTGCCGCCCCAAGGGTATTCCCCCACCGGAGACGCCTTCAACCTGTCCTACGAGGATGTCGGCAGCCAGGTGGCGGCAGCCCTGCAGGCTGAAAAACTGATCATGTTCATCGACGATCAGGGGCTGCTGGAGTCTGATGGCTCACTGATTCGCGAATTGTCCGCACGACAGGCCAATGAGCGGCTGGCCGCAGGCGCTGTCACCGGCCACGATGCGGCATTACTGAAGGCCGCCGGCGACGCCTGCGTCAAAGGCGTGCGCCGGTCACACATCATCAGCTACGTGAACGACGGTGCGCTGCTGGAGGAACTGTTCACCCGTGATGGCTCCGGTACGCTGGTCAGTGGTGACCATTACGAGCAAATCCGCCAGGCCCGGGTGGAGGACATTGGTGGGGTGCTGGAACTGATTCAGCCACTGGAAGAGCAGGGCATTCTGGTGCGCCGTTCGCGGGAGATGCTGGAAACAGAAATTGACCGGTTCGTGGTCGCGGAGCGGGACGGCACCATTGTCGGTTGTGCCGCGCTGTATCATTACCCTGATGAAGGCGCGGGTGAGCTGTCGTGTTTCGCGGTGGATCCGAACTATCGTCGTTCCGGAAGGGGGGACGATATACTCGCGATGGTGGAAAAGCTGGCACGGGAGCAGGGCGTTCAGCGGTTATTTGTGCTGACGACCCAGACGGAGCATTGGTTCCGGGAGCGGGGTTTCCAGCCCTCCACGGTGCAGGCGTTACCGGGGCCCAAACTGGCGTCGTATAACACCCAGCGTAATTCAAAGGTGTTCGTCAAAACGCTGTGACAGCTGTTCGAGTATCTGTACACGTTGTTCTTCGTCCTGCTCAGACAGCGCCATGACCCGGTCAAAAAAGTCGTCAAAGCGGTAATCCTGTTCCTTCAGTAACTGTCGAAAGCCGGGGACATACTGGTTGTATTGACGGAACAGGGCAATGTTGGCGTTGTTGAGTGACTCAACGTGCTTCCCCAATGGGCCGGGCTCCTCCCAGTACATGGCCTGTCGGTTGTATTCGCTGACCAGTTTCGCGAACAGCTGTTCTTTTTGCTGCCTCATGGTGTCCCTGGATAGCTCTCCCTCGCGTTGGTAAAGGGTTTCCAGCTCCCGGGATGTGTTCTCTACCAGGGCCAGGGTCTGATTGCGCTGTGCCTGACGTTGCAGTGCCGCCTCGAACTGTTCGCCCTCGCCCCGTGCCTCCAGCCACAGCCGAAGACCTTCCAGTTCCACCGCGGTAGCAAAGCTCTCGTTGAACGCGGTGTCTTCGTCGATGTAGAGCACTCGATGGGCCAGTTCATGGAATATCAGTGCGACCATGCGATCATCGGACAGACTCGTGAACCCGCTGTGGAGTGGGTCGTCAAACCAGCCCAGGGTTGAATAGGCGGTCACACCGCCTATGAAGGTGTCATAGCCGCGCTCGTGGAACTGACGCTGTTCTGTTCGTGCCCCGTCAAGGTCGAAATAACCCCGGTAAGCCTGGCACCCGAGAGCCGGATAGCACCATTGATGGGGCTTGAGGGAGAATTCCGGTACCGCCACGAGGTTGACCACGACCCAGGGTCTGCCCAGTTCGGAATAGTCGGTGTAGGCATCCCCTGTGGGCAGAGCGAGGCGATTCCTGGCGAATCGTCGGGCCTGGTCCGCCAGGGTTAGCTTGCGTTTCAGTTCGGTGTCGGTGTCGGGATCGGCTACCAGGTCGTCGACCGGCTGTGAGGCCAGCATTAGCGAGACGTGACCACTAATCGCCTGGCTGTAGTAGCCAATGGTCGAACACCCAGGGAGCACGGTTACCAGTAGCAAAAGAAGATAGATCTGATTAAGCTGTATCATGGTTCACAATGTTATGGTGAGGCTGTCTCGCAACGGGGTTGTCCGCTATATATATTACAGACATGTTCCCCGTATAGTAGCAGGTGGCTCTGGCCACCTTTTCAGGGACGCTGGTCAGGGTGGATAGCTGCACCACTCTGACATTTCCGAATATCAGGTAGTTCATGGACCCCAGAGAACGTCGCACAAGCCCCCGACAGCCGATCAAACTTGCGGCCCAGCTGGACCTTGGGGCAGGGGAGGCGTGGCCATGTCAGATTGCGGATTTTTGTGCTGAAGGGTTGTTTATTCGTTACTCGGGCGAAACGTCGCGCAAGCTGGAGCGCGCGATAGCCCGGGGTGCCCCCGACGAGATCACCGTTCGTTTCCGCTCCGCCGACGGTAACCGCCGTCACGAGTTGCATGTCAGTATCGTTCGGCGAATTGAAGGCGCGATGGGGGTGCATTTTGTCCGTGCCAATCCAGATGCTGTCAGTGCGATGCTGAAGCAGTGTGGTGGCAGCCGCCACCAGGAGCGTTCCGCCCTTCGCGCACCCAGTGACCGGGTGCAGTTTATCCTCCACCAGTCCGCTCGTGCGGTTGTCCAATTTATTGAACCGCTGATGGATAGCTGTCTCGCGCAGATGATCGTGGCGCTGAAGCAGGCAGCTCAGAAAGCCTGCAGTGATCAGATGGCCAATGAGTACATGGATGCTTCTGGCCAGCTCCAGGCCCGGCAACGGGTGATTTGGCATCAAATGGCACAAAGCCTGGAGTCACCGCTCAAACCTGCCCCCAAAGGATTTCCCGGCTCTGAACTATCGGTGGTGGATAAGGGCGAGTTTGAGGACTGGCTGACTATCCGGGTGATGGTGACCAAGGCCGACACCCAGTACAGGGGGGAGCTGCTGCAGCTCAAGCTGCGACTGGACAAGTTAGGCATTGCCAATTCCACTGGTCACCACAACCCGCTGGGACCGTCGCTGGTGTGTGAATCATTCCATGCCGGACTGAGTCACCTGAAAGCCAGTCGTGAAGTGGAGAAAGTCTGTTTGAAGGTTTTCGAGCAGGCGGTGCTACAACAGCTGGCTCCGCTCTATCAGGAGCTGAACAACATCCTGATCCGTCATGGTGTCATGCCGGATCTGGATTTGAGTAAGTACCTGTCCGAACGGTCCACAGAGAGTGATGATCGAGCCCGGGAAGTGGCCACCAGTCAAGCGGCGGCCACAAATGAGTCCCATCAGCATACGGCTTCAGTCGCATCAGCGGCACCTGCCTCAGGACAACGGTCCGGGGGCGCCACTTCCGGTAAAACCGCGCCCGCCGAGTTTCGCAGTTACGCCAATGCTGCGCAGACAGCTTTCGCCACGGTTCGCAACCTGATCGGGACGTTGGCTGCGAGTCGATTGGCTCGGGGAGACACGGAACCCATGGCCTTCGCTCCCAATGCCCGACCACTTTCGGTCGGAGAGTTACACCGGGAACTGCAGCATTTACAGGTAGAGTCAACAGCATTACCAGAGGAGCCGGTCACACTCAGGGATCGCGTCGTCGAACACATCAGAGGCAGTGGTGATGTTGCTCTCAACGACGAGCAGCAGGAAACCCTGGATGTGGTCGATCGCTTTTTCCGCAGCGTGGTGGAAAGCCCAAAGCTCAGCGATTATGCCCAAAGCCGTATGCGCCAACTGGAAGTGCCTGTGTTGAAGGTGGTGATGCGGGATACGGCCTTTTTCGACGACAAGGAGAGCCCTGTCCGCGGGGTTATGAACCGATTGGCCCAGCTCGGTGTCAAGGGTGGGCGTATCAACCCCGTAGTGCAGCGTCGGGTTGACGAACTGATCCATCGCATTGTCACTGATTTTGAACAGGATACCGGGGTCTTTGAAGCCACGGTACAGGAACTGGATACCCTGATTGACCGTCAGAATCTGGTTTATCGTCGCAATGTAGAGCGGGTCACTGCGGCGGCGGAAGGTGCGCAGAAAGTGTCTGACTCCAAGTCGGCCGTTACGGAGGTGCTCAACCGGAAACTGGCGGGTCGTAAAGTTCCCAAGGCGCTGTTGAGTTTGTTGGAAGGCGGATGGCGTGACCTGCTTTCGTTGACCTGGATTCGTCAGGGACCGGACAGTCAGCTGTGGCAGGATTACCTGTCCGTGATCGACTTGCTGCTGGCATTCGCGGATGATCCCCGCGCGGGGATCAATCTGCCCGAATTGTTGCGGGTGATTCAGGACGGTTTGTCCTCTATCTCAAGTAACCATATGCCCTCATCCCAGATTCGGGAAGAATTGAAACACTTCCTGGTGCGCAGAACCGATAAACCGCCGGAAATGGTTGAAATGCCTCCCGTCCAGACCGAAGACGACAAGCGCAAGGTGCTGTCCGAGCGGGAACGGCGCAGTCTTCAGCGCTGGGCCCAGCGTGCCCAGCAATTGCGCACCGGCGACTGGTTGAGGGACCAGGAGGATCCTGAAGATCCCCAGTACATCCGCCTGGTGTGGATCGCCCGGGGTTTCAGTCGTTTTGTGTTCGTGAATCACCAGGGTATGAGGGTGGTGGAGCTGGACCTGGATGCCCTGGCGCGTCAGATGCGCAAGGGTGTTGTCGTCCCCGACGCTCAGTATGAGCGGCCGTTGGTGGATGAAAGCCTGGATCGAATGGTCCGCAAGGTCTATGACCAGTTGTCCTGGGCCTCCACCCATGACGAATTGACCGGGCTACTGGGACGCCGGGAGTTCGAGCGGATGTTGGACCAGCAACTGGCCCGCCATGAAGACGAACGGGCCCTGGTAAGACTGGACCTGCGTCAGTTCCGGTTGCTGAACGATACCGCTGGTTATCAGGCAGGCGATGATGCTCTCCGCAAGGTTGCGGACCTCCTCCGTGCCCGGGTGGGTGATGGCATGCCGCTGGCGCGCTTGTCGGGGAATGAATTCGCCTGGTTATTGCCGGCAGAAACCGCATTGGCAATCACTCAGGCCATTGTGGCTGAAATCGAAGCCACGGAATTTGCCTTTGACGGTCGCTGCTACAAGTTGTCGGCCAGTGTCGGACTGGTGCCGGAATTGCCGGCCCTGACGGCCGGTGAGCGCTGGCTGCGCGCGTCTGAACACGCCCTGAAGGCGTCTAAGCAGCAGGGGAATGGCAGGGTTATTGAGTACTCTCTGGATGCCACTGATCAATCCCGGCAGGAACAGATTGCCGCAAAAGTGGCCAGCCTGGGCAACCTGGACGAAGAACGCATGTTGTTGCGTTGCCAGAAGATCATTCCGTTGCATGCCAATACCCGGATGTTGTCGCAGTATGAAGTGTTGATCAGTATGTACGATGACAGGGGTGACCTGATCACCGGTAACGATTTTGTTCGCATGGCTGAACGTTATGATCGTATGCAGGCGGTAGACCGCTGGGTGGTGGGGCGCATGCTGGACTGGTTGCGGGATAGGGCTCCGGACCCGGATCACCTTGGTGGCGTGTGTATTAACCTGTCGGGTTACTCCCTCAATGATCAGTCGTTGCTGGAATTCATTTACGACAAACTGAGTCAGAAGGAAGCGCCCATTGAGAGACTCTGGTTTGAGTTGACGGAAGCCACCGCCATCAATGACCTGAACCTGCTGGCGGAGTTCATGTCGGAGATGAAGGAGCTGGGCTGCCGTTTCTGCCTCGGCAATTTCGGTAGCGGTCCGGTGTCGTTCCAGTTGATGCGCAGCCTTCCGGTCGATCTGATCAAGCTGGACAGCGTGTTCACCAATCAGGTGGACATCAATGAAACCGACCGGGCGATGGTGCGGTCCATGGTGGATATGGCGCACTATATGAAACGGGAAGTGATCGCCTCTCAGGTTGAATCCCGTGAAGTTCTCGATATGCTGAGGCATCTGGGTGTGGATTATGCTCAGGGTTTTGTGATCGAAAAGCCTCGGCTGCTGGACAGCCTACACTAACGCCTGACCACGGTTTGCCATG
>JAKLLS010000113.1 GCA_022014155.1 Marinobacter sp.
CCCAGGAATCCCCGCAGCATCTCCATGGATTGCCAGACCGTGGTGTCATCACCGAACTGCGGCGCCCCCGCCACAATCATGGCATCCAGCGGTGCATCGGCGCCGCCATTGACCAGCTTTTGCAGCCGCACTACACCCCGGAATTGCCCCTCACGGGTGAGCACCATGGCCTCGGCCCGGTCATCATCCACCAGGCGCTGACGCACCATCCCCAGGTTTTCATCCACGTAGGCTGTAGTGTAGGCCTGGCTGCAATAATCACGGACCGGATGAGTCTCCAGGATCGCCTTGTCCCGCCCCAGAGACAGATCAAATCCGCGGGCACGGAGTTGAAGGTCGAACAGCGAACGCCCTATCACCCGGTAGGAAATCAGGTTCGAGAACACCACCGCGACCATGGCGGCAATGGTCAGGTCATAACTGCGGGTCAGCTCGAATACGATCAGGATCGTGGTCAGGGGGGCACCGATAACGGAGCTGGCCAGTGCCATCATGCCGCAGATGGCATACACCTCCAGCCCGGAGTACGGCAACGGCAGCAGGTAAGGTAGAACCAGGCCATAGAAGGCACCGAACAGAATTCCCACCAGCAGGGCCGGGCTGAATACGCCGCCGACAAAACCGAAGCCGATACACAGTGCCGTCAGCACCAGCTTGGCGATAATAATCAGCGCCAGCTCGCCAATACCGAAGGCGCCCTCAATGGTGGCGAACCGCAGGGTTTCCTGGCCGATCCCCAGTACCTCCGGAATCCACAATGCAACCAGCCCCAGCACCAGCCCCGCCGACGCCGGCTTCAACCACTGCGGTACTGGAAACTGGCGGGCAGCGGTAGTACTGGCTCGCAGGAGCCACATGAAACCGCAAGCCAGGCCCGCACTCAGAACCCCCTCCAGAGCAAAGAACACAAACTCGTAACTGTGCTCCACATGACCGAAACTCACCAGGAACAGCGCTGGCCGGTCGAAGATAACGTTCGCGATGATATAGCCGGTGGCGGAGGCCACGGTGACCGGCGCAAACGCCCGCAGGGAATAGTGGCGCAGGATCACTTCGTGGGCGAAGACCAGCCCGGCAATGGGCGCGTTGAATGCCGTGGCAATGGCAGCGGCTACGCCACAGGCAATGGCGATGGAGCGCTGGTGACGAAGGTTGAGCTTGAGGTGACCGGCGAGATTACCAAACATGGCCCCAAGGTAGACCAGGGGGCCGTATTGCCCCACCGAGGCGCCGCTGCCAAGGGAGACCAACGCCGCCAGGGTGGACGCCAGGCCGCTGCGAAAACCGGGGCCTGGGCGGTTGGTCTGCGCCGCCAGGATGGCATCCGGTGGCGCCAGGGCACGATGCTCCTTTACAAACCAGCGAACAATCAACCCGACGATCAATCCGCCGGATGCCGGCACCGCAATGGTTGCGGCTACCACCAGCAGGTGTCGGTCCTCTGCCTGGATCCGGGCATAAGGTGACACCAGCAGATAATCGTTCAGCAACAAAATCGCCTCAACAAAGGCAATCGCCGCCAGGGACGCTACGGCACCCACGACAACGGCCACCACCGTCACCATGGTGACCTGGTACACCGTCTGCCGAACGTCCAGTCTGTCCATGATCCCAGTGCCGTTTTTGGACTTATGTATGTCGTATTCAATGTAGCAACCTCCCGGAATCGGGGCCACATTGAAGCAAAGCCTTGTCCGGATCGACTGGCGGCAGTCCTTATATTCCGGTTGTATACTTCTGGTGGAAGGGGTGATCGATATGGCACAACTACCGAAAAGCGCAAAAGTGGTGATCATCGGGCAAGGAGGGATTGTTGGCGCCTCGGTAGCCCACCATCTGATCGAACGGGGATGGGACAATATCGTCGGGCTGGAGAAATCCGCCATTCCCACGGATATCGGTTCCACCTCCCACGCCTCGGATTTTTGCTTCACTACGTCCCACGACAAGCTCAACGTCTACACCACCAAGTACAGCCAGGCGTTTTATGAAAAACGCGGTAACTACGAGAAATGCGGCGGTATGGAAGTGGCGCGCATCGATGACGACGAACGCATGGACGAGCTTCGCCGCAAGGTCGGCTCCGGTAAGGCTTTCGGCACCAACGTCAGCATGATTTCACCGAAAGAGGCCAAGGAACTGTTCCCGCTGCTGAATGAGAATTGCATCCAGGGCGCCATGTGGGACCCGGATGCCGGGCTGGTGGTGCCTCGCTCCCAGAAAGTGGCCGGCGACCTGGTGGAGGAGGCTGTTGCCACTGGCAAATTACAGGTGTTCCCTTACACCCCGGCGATCCGCATTGATGTCCTGGACGGTCAGGTGCGCGGCGTGGAAACCCACAAGGGTTACATTGAGACCGAATACGTGGTGCTCTCCGTAGGTATCTGGGGCCCGTTAATGGCAAACACGGCTTCCTCTCCCCTGCCTTTGATGCCACTGGAGCACCCACTGCTGTTTTTCGGGCCCTACGAGGCGCTGAACGGTACTGGCAAGCAGATTGTCTATCCGCTGTTCCGCGACCAGGGCAATTCCGCCTATGTACGGGACACCGGAGATCCAACCACCACCGAGGGTGGTCACATTGAGTGGGGCTACTACGAAGCGGAAAACCCGCGCCTGGTGCATCCTGGAGCCATCGCCGAACCCGGAGAAGCACGGATGTCTCCGTCAATGCGGGACCTGTCGCTGGAGCAAGTCCTGGAACCCTACGAAAAAGCCATCGAGATGACCCCGATTCTGGGCGAACTGGGCTGGGAGGAGAAGCATTCCTTTAACGGCCTGCTGTCCGTCACACCGGATGGTGGCTCGCTGATGGGTGAATCGCCGGAAGTGCGCAACCTGTGGTTCTGCGAGGCCGTCTGGGTCAAGGACGGCCCCGGCGCCGGCAAGGTTCTGGCGGACTGGATGACTGACGGCCGACCGGACATGGACCCCCACAGCATCGATATCGCCCGGCACTATCCGCTGCAGAAAACACCGGACTATGTGTACAACCGCTGCTACGAAACCGCGAAGAAAATCTACAACCCGGCGGTTCATCCCCGGGAACCCTATCTAACCGGGCGCCAGATGCGTACCAGCCCCTTCTATCTGCGGGAAGTGGAACTGGGCGGCTATTTCATGGAAGCGGCCGGCTGGGAGCGCGCCCATGGCTACGCCGCCAATGAGGCAACGCTGCTGGAGAAGTATCGGGACCGGATACCGGTGCGGGAACACGAATGGGACGCCCGGCATTTCTGGGAAGTCTCCAACGCCGAGCAACTGGAGATGAGTGAATCCGTGGGCATGATCAACCTGTCCCACTTCGCCATTTTCGACATCTCTGGCGACGATGCCGAGGCCCTGCTGGAATACCTTTCCGTTGCCAAAGTGGGAGGCACCACGCCCCACGGCAAAGGCGTATACACTCACTTCCTCGATGACCGGGGCGGCATCCGCTCCGACCTCACCATCATCCGGCGGGGCGATAACGACTACCGGGTAATCTGTGGCGGTGACACCGGCCACCGGGACTATTGCTGGATCACCCGTATGGCCCGGGCAAAAGGCCTGGACAACGTGCGCGTACAGGACCGTACCGATCAGCTTGCCACCCTGGGGCTGTGGGGGCCCAAAGCGCGGGAGACCCTGGCAAAACTGGTCAGCAACCCGGACGAGCTGTCCCACGAGAACTTCCCCTTTGCCACTACCCGGGAACTGAATATCCAGGGCGTACCGGTCTGGGCCTTCCGGATTTCCTATGTGGGAGAACAGGGCTGGGAACTTTACTTCCCGTTCAGCTATGGCCTGAGGATCTGGGACCTGCTCTACGACGCAGGCGTCACGCCGGTTGGCATCGAAACCTACGCCAACACCCGCCGGCTGGAGAAGAGTCTGCGCCTGCAGAACGTGGATCTGGAGGTGGAATACAACCTGTACGAGGCCGGGCTGGCGCGCCCCAAGGTCAAGGAAGCGGACTTCCACGGCAAGGCCGCCTACCTGGAGCAGCGGGCACTGCCACAGCAGGCCGCCTACCTGTGCACCATGACCATGCTGGAACACCGTGATGCCAACGGCGTACTGCGCTATCCGGTAGGACAGTGGCCAATCCTGGACCCGCAAACCGGCGAGGTGCTGGTAGACAGTGAAGGACGCCGCTCCTACAACACCAGCGCGGTCTGGGGGCCGTCGGTAGGCAAGATTATCCTGCTGGGTTACATCCCGGCCGACTATGCTCAGGAAGGCCGGGAACTGATCCTGGAATACTTCCAGGAGCACTACCCCATCCGGATTGAGGCGGTGGGTTACCGCGCGCTGTTTGATCCCGAAAATGAACGGGTGAAATCCTGACGGTATACCTTGCCTTCAGCCCCGGCGGTCAGCATTCAATGATGTTGACCGCCAGCCCGCCCCTCGCGGTTTCCTTGTACTTGTCCAGCATATCGCGACCGGTCTCCCTCATGGTGTGGAGCACCTTATCCAGAGATACGTAGTGCTTGCCATCGCCGCGTAAGGCCATTATCGCGGCATCGATGGCTTTAACCGACGCCATGGCATTGCGCTCGATACAGGGGATCTGCACCAGGCCGCCTATCGGGTCACAGGTCATACCCAGGTGATGCTCCATACCAATCTCCGCGGCATTCTCCACCTGTTCCGGTGAACCGCCAGTGGCCGCAGCAAGCCCGGCAGCCGCCATGGCACAGGCGGAACCGACCTCTCCCTGACACCCCACCTCGGCGCCGGAAATCGAAGCATTTTCCTTGAACAGGACACCGATGGCCGCCGCAGTCAGCATGAACCGGACGACACCGTCGTCATTCGCCTGCGGACAGAACTCCACATAGTAGTGCAGCACCGCCGGGATGATACCTGCGGCGCCGTTGGTGGGCGCCGTCACAATCCGCCCGCCGGCGGCATTCTCCTCGTTCACTGCCAGGGCGTAGAGGTTCACCCAGTCCAGGGCGCTGAGGCAGGGGGAGATCAGGTCCACCCGCTGTTTGTCCATCAGCGACCGATACAGCGCCGCTGCCCGGCGCCGGACCTTCAGGCCGCCCGGCAGCTCGCCCTCATGGCGAATACCATTCTGAACGCAGGCGCGCATCACCTGCCAGAGTTCAAGAATACCGTCACGGATCTGCTCTGGTGAGCGCCACACCTGTTCATTGGCAAACATGATATCGGCGATGGTCATGTCGTGTTCATGGCACAACGCCAGCAACTCGCGGCCACTACCGAAAGGATAAGGCAGCCGGGTGCTATCCTCCCGGATCGTCAGCTTGCCACCGGCGTTACCATCCACCACGAAGCCGCCTCCCACCGAGTAATAGGTTTTCTCGAGCAGGCTCCGGCCGTTTTTGTCAAAGGCTATACAGATCATGCCATTGGGATGTTCGGGAAGGGATTTGCGGCGAAAATAGACAAGATCCGTTTTTTCCCGGAATCTGACGGGCCACCGCCCACCCAGGGACAAAGTCCCGCTATGGCGGATACGGTCGAGGCGGTCCGGCATGGTGTCCGGATCAATCCCGTCCGGCCGCTCGCCCTCCAGCCCCACCAACACAGCGGGCCCCGTGCCATGCCCCTTGCCGGTAGCGCCCAGCGAACCGTACAAGGAGACTTTCAGTCGCCAGACCAACGGCGCTAGCTGTTCGGTTTCCAGAGTGCTGGCAAACCGACGCGCCGCCTCCATGGGCCCGACCGTGTGGGAACTGGAAGGACCAATACCGATCTTGAACAGCTCGAACAGACTGATAGCCAATGGACTGACTCCGGCTGTTGCACGTTCTTGGAGGGTAACGCCCTCGCCCATTCGCCGCATGCTTGCAGGCGACACCAAACGGATGATTTACGACAGCCGGACCGCCCGCTAATACGTCGCATCTGGACCATTCCATGTCGCAAGATGTCGGTTGTGGACCATTCGTCGCAGGGCCCCCATTTTAGAATGGAATCAGACCGGAACTGATCACAGATTGCACGATCCAATAGTAACAGCTAGTGTTCAGTGGAAGGCGAGGAGGTTATGCAGTGACCACAGGTACGGACTCGCACACAGCCCAGTCTGCTCATACACCCTATCGGGTGGGCTTTCTGCTGGTCGATAATTTTACCCTGATCGCCTTGGCAACCGCCGTTGAGCCCCTGAGAATGGCCAATCAGTTGGCGGGCGCCGAACTCTATTCCTGGAAGCTGCTGACGGTAGAAGGCGAGGCCGCCCGTGCCAGTGACGGCATCACCATGTTGCCGGATGCGTCAATACGCGACGAACACGATTTCGACCTGGTTATTGTGGTTGCCGGCATTGATGTCACTCGCAGCTTCTCACCAAAAGAAGTCAGCTGGCTAAAACAATTGTCACGCCGCCATGTGTTGTTGGGAGCAGTGTGCACCGGCGCGTATGTCCTTGCCAGTGCCGGACTGCTGGATGGCTATTCCTGCAGTGCCCACTGGGAATGCCTGGAAGCCATTCAGGAACGATTCCCCCGGGTGCAGACCAATAATCACCTGTTTACCGTCCAGCGCGAACGCATTACCTGCACCGGCGGCACCGTGCCCATGCACATGATGCTCAGTTTCCTGGCACGCCGTCATGGCCAGGAACTCAGTAATGCCGTGTCCCACATGTTTGTCTGTGACCGAGTGCGTGAAGAGCGGGAGCAACAACCCATGCCAATGCTTCCCAAGCTGGCTTGCGCTCAACCCAAACTCGCAGAAGCCGCCCAGCTGATGGAAGCCAACATCGAAGAGCCCATCGAATTACAGGAGCTGGCGACCCTGGCAGGAATATCACGCCGCCAACTCGAAAGACTCTTCCTGAAACATCTGGGCTGTACACCCTCACGATACTACCTGAGGATTCGACTCAACCGGGCCCGCCGACTGCTGAAACAGACCTCGTGCTCCATCGTCGAAATTGCCTCCATGTGCGGGTTTGTCTCCGCAACCCATTTCAGCCGCTGCTACCGCAAATTCATGGGCCGAGCCCCGAAGCATGAACGAATGGAGGTTGCTACCCCGGAAACCACCGGCAATGTCATAACCGATACCATGCAGAGCCTGCCATCGTCGTCGATGATGGCACTTCACCGCGCCCGGGTTGAGCCGACTTACGGCATTTTTGGCCCGGAGAATCCACCGCCAAGGTCATCCGGGACCATGAACTGACCGTTCCCAGCACGCTGCCCAAGCAGCGGGAGGCGTCGAATGCAGGAACCGAATATCAACGATCAGGATGACCGGATGACTCAACTGATCGAACAGCACCAGCACCTGCCAGGCGCGCTTCTGCCACTGTTGCATGCGGTGCAACAGACCTTCGGCTACATCCCCCACACCACTGTGCCAGCCATTGCCGAAGCCCTGGCGTTAAGCCGCGCCGAAGTTCATGGGGTCATCAGTTTCTACCACGGTTTCCGCTCGCAACCCTGCGGTCGTCACCTCCTGCAAGTCTGCTGCGCGGAAGCCTGCCAGGCCCGGGGCAGCCGGGAACTTGTCGAGCATACCCGGCAAAAGCTGGGGGTGGATTTTCACCAGACCACGGCGGATGGCGAGATCACCCTGGAGCCAGTGTATTGTCTTGGCAATTGCGCCACCGGCCCCAGCGTCCGCATTGGCGACCAGATTCTGGGCCGGGTAGACCCGGCTGCCATGGACCGCTTGCTGGACGACCTGACCCGAGTACCCCTGCGGTTCCAGTCTCAGCCAATGACCCCCGAAACCAGTGACACAAAGCGGGGTGCCCAATGATCAACGTCTATGTACCCCGGGACACCACCGCCCTGTCACTGGGCGCTGACGCCGTAGCGGATCGCCTCGCGCGGGAAATCCTACAGCGCAGCCTGTCCGCCCAACTGGTGCGCAACGGCTCCCGGGGCCTGTTCTGGCTGGAACCACTGGTCGAGGTGGACACGCCCCAGGGGCGGGTCGCCTATGGCCCGGTCACGCCGGACGACATCCCCGCCCTGCTGGATCAGGAGATGCTCGACGGTAGCAACAGCCACCCCCTTTGCCAGGGCTACACAGAGGCCATTCCCTACCTCCAGAGTCAGCAACGCCTGACCTTCTCACGAGTGGGCATCACCGACCCGTTATCGATAGCCGACTATCGCAACCACGACGGGTTCCGGGGCCTGGAACGGGCGCTGACACTCGAGGCCTCACAGATCGTGGATGAAGTAGAACGCTCGGGATTACGCGGCCGGGGCGGCGCGGCCTTTCCTGCCGGGCGCAAGTGGCGCACGGTTCTGGACGCCGACTCGGAACGACCGGGACAACCCTGGAGCGGCCACAAATTCATTGTCTGCAATGCCGATGAGGGCGATTCCGGCACCTTCGCCGACCGGCTACTGATGGAAGGCGATCCTTATGTGCTGATTGAAGGCATGGTGATTGCCGGACTGGCCGTGGGCGCCGATACCGGGTTTATCTACCTGCGCTCGGAATACCCGAATGCCCATAGGATACTCACCGAAGCCATCACCCGGGCAGAAGCCGAAGGCTATCTTGGCACCAATCTGCTGGGCAGTGGCCGGACCTTTCACCTGTACATCCGCCTGGGCGCCGAGGCCTACATCTGCGGCGAGGAAACCGCCATGCTCGACAGCCTGGAAGGCAAGCGGGGCATGGTGCGCGCCAAACCGCCGCTGCCGGCCCACCACGGCGCTTTCGGCCAGCCCACGGTGGTCAACAACGTGCTGACACTGGCAGCCGTACCCACCATCCTGGCCGAAGGCGGCCAGGCCTACGCCGATTACGGCATGGGCCGCTCCCGCGGCACACAGCCCTTCCAACTGGCGGGCAACCTGGCCCGGGGCGGGCTGGTGGAACTGGCGTTTGGCGTCACCCTGCGCAGCCTGCTGTACGATTTTGGCGGTGGCACCGAGTCGGGCCGTCCGTTAAGGGCGGTGCAGGTCGGCGGACCACTCGGCGCCTACCTACCGGAGGGTCACTGGGATACGCCAATGGATTACGAGGCAATGGCCGATGCCGGCGGCATGGTTGGCCACGGCGGCATCGTTGCCTTTGATGACAGCGTGGACATGGCGCAACAGGCCCGCTTCGCCATGGAGTTCTGCCGCGTGGAGTCCTGTGGAAAATGCACCCCCTGCCGCATTGGCGCGGTGCGCGGTGTGGAAGTGATTGACCGTATCATCGCCGATCAGGACCGTACCGATAACCTCGCCCTGCTGCAGGATCTCTGTCATACCATGGAAATGGGCTCGCTGTGCGCCATGGGCGGCATGACCCCCAACCCGGTACGTAGCGCCCTGCAATATTTCCCGGACGATTTTGCCCGGCCAACAACGGGCAACGAGGGAGGCTGACCATGCTGCAATATTACGATCCCGCACAAGCAGCCGACATTGATCTTGGCACTCCGCCAGTCACTTCGGACACCGAGGTACAGCTGACCATCGATGGCGTCACGGTTACCGTACCCGCCGGCACTTCGGTGATGCGGGCAGCGGCTCTGGCCGGGCACCGGATACCGAAACTCTGCGCCAGCGATAACCTGGAGGCCTTCGGTTCCTGTCGCCTGTGCATGGTGGCCATCGAGGGCCGGCGAGGCTACCCCGCCGCCTGCACCACGCCAGTGGAAGACGGCATGGCGGTCCTGACCCAGACACCGGAACTGGCTCACCTGCGCCGTAACGTGATGGAACTGTACATATCCGACCACCCACTGGACTGCCTGACCTGTTCCGCCAACGGCAATTGCGAGTTGCAGGACATGGCCGGCGCGGTGGGCCTGCGGGAGGTTCGATACGGCTACGACGGCGACAACCACCTGAACACACAAACAGATACGTCCAATCCGTATTTCAGCTTTGATCCCGGCAAGTGCATTGTCTGTTCCCGCTGTGTCCGGGCCTGCGAGGAAGTCCAGGGTACTTTCGCGTTGACCATCCAGGGGCGGGGTTTCGATTCCACCGTGGCCGCCAGCCAGGATGACCCCTTTGTCGATTCCGAATGTGTCTCCTGCGGTGCCTGTGTCCAGGCCTGCCCCACCGCGACCCTGATGGAAAACAGCGTCATCGAGATCGGCCAGCCCGATCGTAGCGTGGTCACCACCTGCGCCTACTGCGGTGTAGGCTGCTCGTTCCGGGCCGAGATGAAAGGTAACGAACTGGTGCGCATGGTGCCCCACAAGGACGGCCACGCCAACCACGGCCATTCCTGCGTCAAGGGGCGCTTTGCCTTTGGCTACGCCACCCACCCGGACCGCATTACCACCCCGATGATTCGCGACAGCATTCACGAATCCTGGCGCGCCGTGGACTGGGACGAGGCCATCGGCTTCGCTGCCAGTCGACTGCGGGATATCCAGGCCCGCCATGGCCGTGACAGCATTGGGGGCATTACCTCATCCCGCTGCACCAACGAGGAAACCTATCTGGTGCAGAAACTGGTGCGCACGGCCTTCGGCAACAACAACACCGACACCTGTGCCCGGGTCTGCCACTCCCCCACCGGTTATGGCCTGAAGATGACCCTGGGCGAGTCCGCCGGCACCCAGACCTTCGACTCGGTGATGCACGCCGACGTGATCCTGGTGATCGGCGCCAACCCCACCGATGCCCACCCGGTGTTTGCCTCCCAGTTGCGCCGCCGCCTGCGCCAGGGCGCCCGGCTGATCGTTGCCGATCCGCGATCCATCGATCTGCTACGAACGGTCCATGCCGACGAAGGGCTTCACCTGCCGTTGCGACCCGGCACCAATGTGGCACTGATCAACGCCCTCACCCATGTGGTCGTCACCGAAGGCCTGGAAGACCAGGACTTCATCAAACGACGCTGCGAGCCCGATACCTACGCTGCATGGCGGGCCTTCATCACCGATCCGCGACATGCCCCGGAAGCGACCGAAGCGCTCACCGGCGTACCCGCTGAACAGGTACGGGTAGCGGCGCGACTCTTCGGCAAAGCCCGCAATGCCGCGATCTACTACGGCCTGGGGGTCTCGGAACACAGCCAGGGGTCCACCATGGTCATGGGCATTGCCAACCTGGCCATGGCCACCGGCAACCT
>JAKLLS010000114.1 GCA_022014155.1 Marinobacter sp.
GCTGGATGACAACAGCAAGTTGTCCCCGGTGCTGGGGGTGAACGTTGCCGCACTGTTGACCACGCTGGCGTTAATGGGGGTAGGGTTGTGGCTGTGATGCCGCCCGGGGATCAGGGGCTGACGTGGCTGTTCAACCGCAGGCCTCTCGATAGGACACCATCCGCTGCTTATCTTCATCCCAGAGGGCGTAGCGGAAGCAGTCTGCAATATCGCCGGGTGCAAGGGTCGTTACTAATGGTGATTGCAGTTCAGGAATGGCCGCCATCGCTTCGGGAAGGCGGTAGAAGGGAATTCGAACGTTGAGATGGTGAATGTGGTGGTAGCCAATATTGCCGGTGAACCACTGCATAACCCGATTCATCCGCATGTAACTTGAAGACTCCATCGCCCCGCGGTAATAGGTCCAGGCTTCGGGCGACGCAATCTGCATGCGCCGGAAACTGTGCTGGGCAAAAAACAGATAGCACCCCATCGCGGAGGCCAGGGTGATGGGCAGCAGGATGACAAAGAAAACCAGGGTGAACCCACCCAGTAACCACACCACGGCGATCAACGCGAAATGACTGACCAGTGCTGCCAGGGAGTCCAGGTGCTTGCGGGGGTTCTTCAGCAGGGGCATGAGCGTAATGTTCAACCCGAAAACAACGGGATAGCTCAACAGCACCACCAGGGGATTGCGCTGGGCGCGATAGGTAAAGCGCTGCCACGGCGTTGAATCCCGCCACATACGGGCAGTGATAAGCGGAAAAGCGCCCACACCGGAATCGGAAATCTGGCCCACATGGCCGTGGTGATAATTGTGGCTGGCGAGCCAGGAGCGTGTTGGCGTCAGCATCAGAGCGCCAAAGGCATGGAAAAGCCAGTAGGCAACCCGCGAGTTGTTGAGAATCGCACGGTGCAGGTAGTCGTGAAAGGTGATGAAGGCCCGCACTATCAACAGGGCGCCCAATACTGAAAACACCAGTCTGAGGGGCCACCACGGGATCAACCCGGCAGCTACCAGTGCTGCAATCATCAAAACAAAGGTAGAGCCGACGTGCCACCAGCTTGTGGCAGCAGACTCTTCAACGTAAGGTTTCGTGGCTTCGAGCAGCTCCCGGCCTACCCGGATGCCTTCGCTGTGTTCCGGAAAGCTGTCGTCCGATTCCTGGATGTTATCCTGACGCATGATCTGTCCCTCCCTGCTTACAAATTTAGATCTTTGGGCAGGTGATTTCCAACGGTCGGGCTATTCGGCTCAACCTTGCCGACCATTCGAAAAAGGTCCTCCATGTTCAGGGATGAGGTATCGATCCGGTGTAGACAGTTTTGCAGTCGGCACCTGTAATCGCCTGCACTCCGCGCTTGACCAGGTCGAGCATCGGTCCTGTCACCGCGACCAGAACGTTGGGCCGCTCGATCTCGGGTTCGTGGAACGGGCCGGTAATCCGTTGTTCAACAACCGCACAGCCATCGGAGTCGATGACTGCTATCTGCATGTCCTGGAAGCGGTAATTGCCAAAGTCCAGCGCCCCGGTCAGGGCCAGGCGGTTTTGTGGGGTGCGGAAGGCCACGTCACGCGCCTGCGCCACACCGCCTTCAATCGTCCATTCCGAGACCATCTGATCAATGGTCGTGCTCCCCCCGCTGCCCTGAAGCACACCGGTAAATGCATAACCGCGCGTAACGACAAGACCTACCGGCCCGGCAATGAATACCGCACCAACATCAATCAGATTGAAGTTCTGGGTTTTGGTGTAATCCTCCAGCTCGTCATCCAGGTCATACCCGTCAATGGTCAGTTCCCCGGAGCTCAGACTGAGCATGCCGGTGGCGCTTTTTCGGAGCTCCTGCCAGGTGTTGCCTTGCGCATTCAGAGCCAGCTCAAGATCGACTTTACCGGCGGCGGCCTGATCCGGGTTCAGCTTGCCCATGAACGCCCCGAAATCAAATTCAGCAAGCCCGTATTCAAGCCGGAGAGCGGGTGTGCGGGACGAAAGATCGGCCTCGATCCATCCCGAGGCTTCTCCCTCGAAGGCAATTGCGCTCATTGGTTTCAGTTCGAAAACGCCGTTGTCGCCGTGGACCTTCGCCGACAGCTCGGAAACCTTGAACCGGCCCTGGCTAAGCGTATCGCATTGTAAATCGCCTTCGGCGACAAGAGTTTCGAGCACTTGCTCCGGCATGCCACCGTTGTGGTGGAGATGGCGCAGGTCCAGGTCGCAATGCTCAAACAGCCATTTCATTTCCGAGGCTTTATCAAGATAGGTAATCCGGGCATCGGACACCTGCAGGCGCCGCAACGACAGTGCGTCGAGCTCCCCCGGTTCGGGCTCATAAATGTTGAACACACCCGGGCTGGTGCGCTCGACCATCAGTTCCGGCCCCTTTATTTGGAGATCAATTGGGTGCACGTTACCGGTCAGCAGGCTGAAGGTGGCAAGCCCCACGCTGACACTTTCAGCAGTGGCCACCACCTGCCCTTGTCTGCTTAGCTCGAGCTCTGCAATTGTGACGTTTGGTCCCTGCAGCAGGCCGAAGTGCAGGGGCTGACCGATCTGCACGTCCAAGTTCAGGATGTCGCTGAGCCTGGCCTCAATCCGTTTTTTGACCTGGTCAGCATCAACCATTAACCAGGCCACCAAGGCGGCTGCCATGATCAGGGCAGCCAGCACCGAGACAATCAGAACCGCCATTCGTATTCGTGTTGCCATCATTCCATCGACCACCTTGTCTAGGCCCGGCAGGGGCGTGCACAAATGAGGTGAGTTCTAAGGCGATACTGCCCAGCTAGTGTAGCCAAGCTTCATAATCCGGGCGACTTCGTCTTCTGGTACCGCCCACAGGTCTCCCAGCTCCAGGGGGTCGTAATGGAATGCGTAAAGGCGGGAGGTAAATTCGGCAATGGGCAGGGAGGCTTCGCCGCGATATTCGCCGTGCCCCCGGGTGGAACAGGTAATGCCCTGGCCCCAGTCCTGGCCGCTGTCGTTGTTGGGGTTGAAGAAGTAGACCCGTATCTCGTCCTGGGGGCTAAGCCCGACTCTCAGGATGTTGATGGCATGGCGACCTACAAAGCGGGCGGCGCTGTCCGTGACGGCAATACCGGCCGGCTGGGCATGGATCACTGGCATATTCCCGTTGTAAAAAGGATGGTAGCTGGCATAGAAGTGCCGAATGAAGCCTTCGTAGTCGCGTATCTCGCCGGTGTGGATATCGGCCACTACACGGAACCCCTGGCTGACCCACCAGCCATAGAATTCCGGGTTGATCCAGCGGTGGGCATCATCATCCCGGTTTTTGCAACGGCGCCACATTTCGCCATAGATGCGATCGAGGTGGGGGATAACGATCAGCGATACAGGGTCCACATCAACCGGTGTTCCCTCGACCAGCCCGGGCTTCAGATCTCTGGAAGAGACGTTCTGGCCCTCGAAACGGCTCAGCACTTCGTTGTCCCGGGCCGCCCAGGCCAATACCTGTAGCAGGTAATCGGCTTCGTTGGCCGCCCACATCGAAAGACCGATTGCAGATTGGCAGGTGGGGTTGTTGCCCTGGCCCACACCCAACGGCTGCCCCAAAAGATTGATGACACCGGCCAACAGGAATACCCGGGGCGGTCGGGCATCGCTAAAGACCTCTTGAAGGGTGTGTGCGGTCTCCGCGGACAGGCGGAGTTTAATTTGCCGCCACAGGGCCTGGGCCACTGATGACGTAAACAGTGAACCCCGTTCCAGCATCATGGTCAGGCCATACACGGCCTGGCAGGTTTCCGGATAGATGGCTTCGTCGATCAGGGCATGGACCAGTTCCGTGTAGCAGTAGAGGTCATCCAGACCGGTCATGGTCAGCCCCAGTGTGTCGGGTATCAGATCGTCCTGGTCACTGTTGCGCAGGTATCTCAGCATAACCGCGTGATAAGGGGAGGCCAGACCGGTGTCGTGCATGCTGCGGGCAAAGTGCGTGGCTTCGGACGAGAGTGTTTCGTCGTCCATCTCCGTTAGCCGCTGCTCATAGATATGCAGGCCCGGGTCTTCGGCGCTGCCCGGTGTGGGCGCAAACAGCGCGTTGACCAGGCGGGTGGCATCGGCATTGCCGGTGGTTTTTATCGTGGGATCATAGAGGCATTTGGCAATTTGATCGATCATCTCGCAGATGCTGTCGACTTGTACCGGCCCCTGGTCCAGCAATCGCCAGACTTCCGTCACCAGGCTGTCCAGCAGGCTCTCATAGCCAAGGTGGGAAATCAGATAGCGGTAGAGTTCCTGGACGATTATTCCGAGCTGTTTCGGGCGTTCCCGGTCGGCTTCTGTGAGTTGGCCAGACAGCAGATCCAGGTTCAACGCCATCACCTGGGTCAGGAAGTGGCGTGCCTGTTCTGCCGAAATGCCGGGGTGGAAGTAGTCGCCCAGGGTGACGGCAAGCATTCGTAGTTCGCTGATGGCCTCTACGATGGTCGTAACGGCCCCGGCCTCGCGCAGGGAGTGCTTGGCCAGTGCCGGCTGGAGGATGCCCGGCTGAGCCCAGTCGCTGGCGCCGAAGATGCCGGCGGATTCCAGCGATCGGACCCGGCGGTACAAGGCGTCAAAGCCGCCCGGCAGCGTCATCAGGATTCGGGCACGCTCCAACAGTTCAAGGCTGGAGGCCCTGGGATTGGTGTGACGAGCTCGAGCAAAGTCCGCCAGCGCCCCATCAAACGGCTTCAATGCCAGCTCGAGTGCAGGGTCGGCGTTTTGGCGCTCCATAGCTTCGATTCCCTGATATGTTCGGGGTCGGTACGGGTATTAATTACACGGCCGACGATCTGAATGTAGTCGCCTTCGTCCATGGTGGCCAGAAATGCGGTGTGTAACCAGCCCCGCGATCTCTGATACAAGTCTGGCTCGTGGTTTCACTACGGTCTACGCTGATTACAATCAGGAACGTAATGGCCCCAATTTTCGACGCTTGTCTGGCGGAGGTGGAATGAAGTTTCCCTCAAGCACAGCTTTTGCCCTCTTGGGCGCAGCACTGATTGCGATCAGCTACGGGCTTGCGCGCTTTGCCTTCGGGCTGTTTGTGCCCCCGATCCGGGACGAACTGGAGCTGACGCCGGACGTGATCGGCATCATCGGCGCTCTGCCGCTCATCAGTTTTGTGCTCGCCACGATGGTTGCACCATTATCCGCTGACCGTCTTGGCGCCCGCAATACGGCGGTACTGTCCGGTGCTTTCGGTACAGTCGGTCTGGCGCTGATCAGCCAGGCTTCTAACGCTTTATCTCTCGGCGTGGGTGTGTTTGCTTGTGGCATTTGCACCGGTCTGATGATGCCGGCCCTGACGGCCGCCATGCAGGCGCTGGTGAAGCGCTCCCTGCACGGGCGGGTCAGCTCGGTGATGAACGCGGGTACCAGCATAGGTGTGATCATTGCCGTACCGACAATTCTCTTCCTGGCCGGTGCCTGGCGTTATGCGTATGCATCCTTTGCCGTTCTGGCGGTTATCGGGATGCTTGCCACGTGGATTTTCATCCCTTCAGTGTCCAGTGTCACGCCGTCGAATGCGGCGCCACCACCTCCGATCAGTGCCCTGCAGTGGTCGCGTCTTTTCAGGCTCTCACTGTTTGCTTTCATGATGGGCTTTGTCTCCGCCGCGTACTGGATCTTCGCGCCCGACCTGGTCGTCAACCTTGGTGCCCTGCCGCCCGATGCGACCGGGTGGCTGTGGCTGGCGGTTGGTATTGCCGGTCTCGGAGGTGCCGTGGTGGCGGATCTGGCCGATCGCAACAACCCGCCGATCACCCAGGCACTCATGCTGATGATGCTTTCCGCGAGCCTGGCATTGCTCGCCGCCAGTCCCGGTAACCTGGCGATTGCGGCATTCTCCGCGCTGGTCTTCGGCCTGGCTTACATGAGTCTGACAGGCCTGTATCTGATGACCGGCATCCGCCTGTTGCCGGGCCGATTATCGATGGGGCCCGTATTGCCATTTATGGCTGTGTCGCTCGGGCAGGCGACTGGTTCGCCTCTTGTCGGCTTATTGGTGAATGAATTCGGTTACTCGGATGCGTTTGCCATGTTTTCGGTGGTTGGCATTCTGGTGGCCATGTTGTCCCCCCTGTATCCGCGCCACATCGAGCATGAGCACGAGGAGGAGGATGAAGAAGAGACTGGTCTCCAGGCGGCATACGATTACCAGCTTCAGAACGAGGAGGGTGAGCCATTCAGTTATGCAGCTCCCGAACCGCCTGTGCAAACAGCCCGGCAACCGGAAGGGTCGTGACCCGGCCCTGAACCTCTGGTTTCTGCTGGGGTGTAACGCTGTCTGTAATGAAAAGCTGATCCATAGCCCCCGCGCGGTAAAGTTGCTCTGAGCCCGGCCCGAACAGGGCATGGGTGATGACCCCGAAAACCCCGGTGGCGCCCTTGTCTTTGCAAGCGTCGGCGGCGCGCAACAGGGTGGTGCCGCTCGCCACCATATCGTCAACGATGATGGCAACCTTGCCAGTCATATCTCCAATCACGGCATCGCCGGTTACTTTGCCATTGCTCCGTCGTTTTTCCAGGAAGGCGGTGGGTGGCTGTTCGCCAGTGGCGTCCGCCCAGGCGTCGCGGAACCGGTCCACGCGTTTGGTGCCACCGGCGTCGGGAGAAACAATAACGACCGGCTCGTCACCCACACGGTCTATGAGTGCGTTGACGAACAGGCTGTGGGCTTCCAGATGCACCGTCTGGCAGCGGAAGGCGTTGTCGAACGCGCCCCGGTTGTGAACTTCCAGCGCCACCACGCAGTCCACCCCCATGGCTTCGAACAGTTGCGCCACGTAGCGTGTGGTGACCGGGTCCTGATCCTTGGCGCGACGATCCTTGCGGGCATAGGCCAGATACGGCACCAGTGCGGTGACGCGTTTCGCGCCGGCATCTTTAACGGTCGCGATGAAAAACAGGAGCCTTAGCAACTTGTCGTTAACGCTTAAGGCTTCCTCGCCAAAGAGGGTATGGAGAACGTAAACGTCCCGGCCCCGTAAACTCTGCAGTGGCCGGGACTTGTGTTCGCCATCGTCAAAGGCGCGATCCTCATGGGCGGCCAGGCTGATGCCGAGGTGTGAGGCAACAGAACGACCAAACTCGTGGCTACCTTCCAGGGCAAACAGAACCGGCTCGCTGTTCATATTATTTCCTTGACGGTATGTGTTCGGTGCCCGCTCGCGGCAGGAGTTATCCGCCTTCGCGGAAGCGCCGGATAAAGGCCTCGGACTCGTCGATCGATTGTTCCATATTGCGAATCAACTCATCCACGTCCTGGCGGATACTCACCAGCTCGTTCTCCAGGGAACCGATCGCTTGGGCGTTCAGGTTGTGCTTGAGATACAGCACCTGATCCTGGAAGGCCTGCAATACTGGCTCCATGCGATCTTCAGCCTCGTGCATACGGCGGATCAGTTGACTGTACTGAGCCCGGGTCTCATCAAGCTGCTGTTCGCTGTTACGTCGCAGAGAGGCGCTTTCGTATAGGTCCAGTTCATCCTCCCATTCATCGAACAGGTCTTCTGCAACCTCTTCCACCTTGTCGATGCGACTGCGCACATCCTCCGCACTCGACTTGCTGTCGTCATAGGCATCGCTTATCTCAGTGTACCTGTCCTTGAGTTCGGTATCCGGTGTATCTACGACGCTCTGGAAGCGCTCCAGAGAAGAGCGGAACGTTTCCTGGGCGTCATTCTGGCTGTCCCGTGCGTCTTCCACCCGGTCCACCAGAATGTCGCGTTTTTCATACCCGAACTTTTCCATGGTTTTGTAGTACATCGAGGAACACCCGCCCAGAAACAAGACACTGAGCAGCAACAGCCACAACCGACGGGCACCTTGTGGCTTTAATGAACTGACAGTGACAGGGTTGGACATAATGCAGTCTCCGGTTGAGGGGTGGGTACGAGTCCGGAAAGTGAAGCATGGCGGCAGCTTGCTGACAAGCACTCATACAATTCTGGCGTACGCGAAGCAACGTCCTGAGAGGGTTCCTCACCCATTGCTTCAGGCTGTTGATTCGTTAGGAGGCATTGCTGCCGGATCCATCCACATTGTTTCCCAAACGTGACCGTCGGGATCAGCGAGGTTACGGTTATACATAAAACCAAGCTCCTGAACGGGATTGATGTCCGCTGTGCCGCCGTTCGCAGCCGCCGCCTCATTCATGGCATCGACCGTCTCGCGACTGTCGCAGGATATCGCAAGCATCACCTCGCTGGACGTTGAGGGTGGGATGGGACGATCTGTGAAGGTGCGCCACTTGTCGTGTGTAAGCAGCATGACGTTTATTGCCTCGCTCCACACCATGCACGCAGCAGTATCGTCCGTAAAATGAGGGTTGTTCTCGAAGCCGATCGATTTGTAGAAAGCCATCGATGCTTCCAGGTTCGTTACCGGCAGGTTCACAAAAATCATTCGAGACATGGCTGTTCTCCTAAAGTTTGTTGAGTGACTACGCTTGTTCTAGCGAATCATTATTCAGTCGAACTGGAGCATGGGAAATCGACAGTGCTGACAACATTTACTTCCGGGCAATGAGAAAAGCCGATGCCTTATTCGGGAGCCATTCGTACTCAATTCTGAAACCGGCGTTGATCAGCATCGACACCAGTTGCTGCCGGTTCAAGCGATTCACAAACGGCGCCAGCCCCACCATCTGCATCGCCGGAATCAACAGCCGCCAGAGAATCATGAGGTCGGCCAGCAGCGCGGTGCTGGATACAAAAATACCGCCGGGCTTCAGCAACCCGTGAACCCGGGAAATCGTCGCTTCCGCATCTTCCAGCAGATGCAGGATGCTGAGCCCCAGCACCGCATCAAAGCTTTCCGCCCCCAGTTCCAGGCTTTCCAGCGTGCCCTGCTGAAAGCGTACATTCCCAACACCGGCCTCGCGGGCTTTCTGTGCGGCGATATCCAGCATCTTGCCGGATATGTCAGTCGCAAGAATCTCCTTCACATAGGGCGCATGAACAAGAGCGGTGCTGCCAGTACCACAGCCGAATTCCAGTACCGACCAGTCTGGTTGGAAATACCCCTGAGTGATGGCCAGTTTCTTCTGATAGGTTTCCTCGTCCCGCACCGGGCTTTTGGCGTAGCGGGGTGCGCTCTTGTCCCAGAATTCTTTTGAACTCTTCATCGGGTGGACGCTCCTGTCAGCTTGCGGGTGGGGATGTCCCCTGTGTTTTCGTCCCGGATCACGACATCCTGTGTGACCATGTCCGTTACCTGAGTGATAGGTTAAATACCGTACTCACGCTCGACCTTCGCTATCCGGACCCGAAAGCTGGAATACCATTGCTGACGACCAATCCGCTGGGCTTCTTGATGCTCAGCGTTCTTCTTCCAGTTGCGGATGGCCTCAAGGCTTTCCCAGTAGGATACCGTAATGCCCAGATTCTCCCTGGCGGATTCCATACCCAGATAGCCTGGCTGCTCGGCGGCTAATTCCGCCATTCGTTCGGCCATTTCTGCGTAGCCGTTGTCACCGTCTGTGCGGTGGCTGCTGAAAATGACGGCGTAATAGGGGGGCTTGGGGGTGTTGGCGATTTCTGACATGAATTCCTCCGAATGTTGAATGCCCTAACCATGTAACGCTGCTCAGCACGCGTGGCTACGGAATGCAGGCGAAGCCGCAATGCCGTAGCCGCGACTGGCATGGTTAGTCATTTGTATCTCTGACTCGGGACTCACTGTCTGGCCAGTTGTCGAACTGTGGCAGCATGTCTGTGATTTGATGCCAGCTTGCCTTTGAACCCGTAAAAATATGGGCCTCGGGTTCACCATCGATGTTACCTTCCAGACCACCAAGTGGGAGGCCGACAACTTCCGGACGATCTTTATAGGTACTGATTAAAGGCGAACCACACGTCTTGCAAAAGTACTTGGTGACGTTCTCGGACGAGGCATACGGTGTGAGATTTTGCTCTCCCGACAGCCACCGAAACTGGTCACTACTAATCGAGGCGCGAGTGCGGAAAGCAGCACCGTGCCACCGCCGGCACTTGGAGCAATGACAATTGAAAATAGGGCCGAGTCGCCCTTCAATTTCATAGCTCACCGCTTCGCACAAACACTTCCCTGTTAGGTTGCTCAAAGATCCATCTCCCTGCATGACAGCAATTAGATAACGGTCACACTAACTACAGAAACGTGACCGCTGAATTATTACGCTTGTGTGTTCAAGCAAACCAACAAAATAGTGGAAAAATCAAAGGCCTGCTATGCCGATCGGTAATATTTTGTAATATCACCACATAATCACGAAGTGCAAAGAACAAACCCCGACAAATAGCCGGGTTCTGAAGGTGGGATGCGAGCAGGGGAGTGGCATACTGCTTTCCAGGTGGGGAATGCCTCAAAGCTTTCCCCGTAGGATACCGTAATGCCCAGATTTTCCCTGGCCTTTTCTATTCCTCAATCTGCGGCGCACTGAATGCCTTGCTGTAGAACCCCGATGGATCAAAACAGCAAACCCGCTTCTTGCCAGAGGCGAGCATGTCACATGCATCGTTGATGCGCTTCACGCGGGTTTTTGCCTGTTTGGCCGACGTAATCCAATGAATCCAATCGAGGCGTGCGATTGGCGTTGTTGAATTCCACGTAGCCAGGGATTCAGGGGCGGCCTCCAGAGCTTGCGCCAGGTCAGCAGGTACTTCCGGCTCAGGCTCCTGCTCCACGGCCGCGATTTCGAAGTGGGCCTCGTCCCCGATTCTTGCGTGGGAAGCTTCAAGCAGATCTTCATCAATCCGCAGCCAGTGACTTTTCTGGCCATCCGGCTCGAGCAAGGTTTGGAAACCGTGCCCGTTAATCGCTGCCATTACAGTTACCCGACCGCGTCTCGGGAGCTTTGCGCTTGCTTCATGGGGCAGGATGACGAAAGCCCAGGCGCTGCCACTCCCCGATCCCTTTGGCCGAAGCAGTCGCGCGTTGAACTCAGACCTCGTGTCTTGTTGCGTCATGTGATCCTC
>JAKLLS010000023.1 GCA_022014155.1 Marinobacter sp.
CTCAGTTTAGACCAAAAATCGAATAACGCCGCATCCCTAATGCCGTTTTTGCAGCTAGTGTCCCGTCTGGTTAATTTGTTGACCTACTGCGTGACGCTGGCGACTCTGGCCAAGGCGCAAGTCCGCCGATGTGGTGGTTCCACATCAAGGGCTGGCAACACAGGTCCAGAGTCGCCAGCGTCGCGCCCTGCGGGAGCCCCTGAAAGCCTTGAGAGCGGTGTTGCGGCGACTCGATTTGGAACTACCAAACCTTCGCCACCGCGCCTTGCTCTCAAGGCTTTCAGGGGCTCAGTAGATCAACAAATTAACCAGACGGAACACTACCCTTGACTTCAGTCTGACAAAGCACACAATCCGAGATCGATACACCGAGTGCATTCAGGGATACGATGCTGCTGACCACGAAGTTCCTCAGACCAACCTCCGACCCCCGCGCCGTCTGGCGGGAGCGGTTGTGCCGTCTGCTGCAACCCGGCTCCCCCAAACGGCTTAACCTGGTTGTTGCACCAGCGGGCTTTGGCAAAACAACCCTGGTCAGCCAGTGGTGCACACAGCAGGGCACCTCAACCGCCTGGCTCTCCCTTGATGACCATGACGATGAGCCCCGGCGTTTCTGGCAATACATAGTGGGCGCGTTCGAGCACAGCGGAATGGCGGGTCTGGTGACCTGTCGCCAGCAACTCAGCCACTGTTCAGTTCAGGAACTGGAAGGCCCCATTACCAGCCTTATTAACGCCCTTGCCGAGGACGGTTCCCAATGGTCTCTGGTACTGGATGATTTCCATCTGATCCGGGATATAGACATCCAGCGCCAGCTCTCCTACTTTGTGGATTACCTGCCGCCGGGGGTTATCCTGACCCTCGCGTCACGGACAGAGCCTCCCCTGCCCCTGGCACGTTGGCGGGTTCGCCAATGGATTGAAGACATTCACCCCAGCCTGCTGGCGTTCTCCGAAGAAGAGTGCCGCCGCTTTTTCCGGGAAACCATGGAACTGGAGGTCTCCGAACAGGAGATCCACAAAATCTGCCGGAAGACCGAAGGCTGGGTGGCGGCAATGCAACTATCGGCGCTTTCCGGCGTCAGCCGCTCCACCAGCGATTCGGCTCTGCCTATTACGGTCGATGTCGACGAGCGCCGCATCAACGATTATGTGCTCAGTGAAGTTCTGGATCAGCAACCCGAAGCTATCCGCGATTTCCTTCTCAGTACCGCTTGCTGCCCAAAGCTTTGCGCCCCCCTGTGTGATGCCGTAAGGGGCACATCGAACAGCCAGGCCATGCTTGAGCAATTACTGAAGCAGAACCTGTTCCTGATTCCCCTGGACACCCGCAACCACTGGTTCCGGTATCACGACCTGTTTCGGGATGCGCTGCTACAACGGGCCTGGGCTGACAGTCCGGACATGGCTGAACAACACTGGCAGCGGGCGGTTTCATGGCTGCTGAGTCATAATCACGTTCAGGAAGGTATTGCCCAGATTGTCCGCCAACGGGACTGGACCTGGCTGGCGCAGGTACTCGCTGAACACGGCAACAATCTGATTCACGGGGGCTATCATCTTCCTGTCCTCAACTGGCTGGATTCCCTCCCTACGAACGTCGTGGAGCATAACCCCCAGCTTCAGATGCTGCGGATCTGGTCCCTGTTCTTTGCCAATCGTGTCGATATGCTGGAGCCGTTACTCTCGACCCTCGAAGACGTTCTTGATCGACAGGTCGCTGACTCCCACCCGGACGCGGAAGGTGCGCTGGGCCTGCAAAGCGAGATCTCACTGATCCGCTCCTACCTTGCCCGCACCCGAAGCGATGCCAAGAGCGCCAGTGACCTGACACGCCAGGTGCTCAAAGATATCGACCATACCCGCATCCCACTTAAATCAGTGACCTACTATGGTATTGGCCTGGATTATTACGGCAAAGGGGATCTTCCGTCTGCCAGAGAAGCCCTGCGTTCTGCAATCCGTTATGGCGAGCTGGAGCGGAAACCCAACACAGTGCTATCCAGCGGCGGCTTACTGGCATGGATCCAATACAACCGGGGCGATATCGACGATGCGCTGGAAACCTGCACCTCGGTTCGGCGCTGGGTGGACCAACATTATGCCGATCCGGCACAACCCAGACTGATTTCCTGCTGGCAGAACAGTGCGCTGACAGAGATCTACCGGGAACGTAACGAGCCCGAACTGGCGACCTCACACCTTGCGCCACTGCTGGAACATGTGACCAACGGCACCGAGCCCGGTCAGCACGTCATCATCCAGTACGTGCGGGGCCACCTCGCCTTCAGTGACGGTCGCTTCGAGGAAGCCATCGAAGCTCTGGAGGACGCCGCCACCGTCGCCCGGAGAAGGCACGATCATATTCTGTTCGAGCCTCCGGCCTGTTCCGCATTGCTGGTCCGATGTTACTTGGCAGACGGTCGACTTCAACAGGCAGAGCGGTGGGCTCAGTCAGTCACCGATGAGCATTTTTCCAATCCCCTCAACCGGGAACAGAATCAGATCAGTATTGCCAGGGTCATGGTTGCGGCTGGCCGCCCGGCGGACGCCATCGCGATACTCGCACCTCTCAGGCTCAGTGCAGAAGAGGATCAGCATTTCCGTCATCTGGTGGAAATCCTCACAGTCTACTCCGAAGCCCTGTACGTCGAGGGGAAAATCCCGGAGGCCAATCAGATGCTTTCCCAGGCAGTGCATAAAGCATCAGACGCAGGGTTTATGAGGTTGTTCGCAGAAGAGAGCCCGAATGTACATCAGCGCTTGATGGAGCTACCGGCCCTGCGCGCGCCCTCACGCTGGAACAGCAGCCTGCTGGCCATGCTCCGCGCCATCGGCGATGGGTCGAAGAGCCCGGAGCCAGCCAAAGTCAGAGCCAACAACGAAGGCAGGGCTGCCGGCACCAGCGAAGCCCTCACCGAGCCGCTAAGCCAGCGGGAGAAAGAAGTTCTGTCCCTGATCAACGAGGGCCTGGCGAACAAAGACATTGCCAGCCGTATGAAGGTCGCGCCAGCCACCGTCAAGGCGCACATCCGCAATCTTTATGGAAAGATGGGCGTCAGCCGCCGCACCGAAGCCCTGGCAAAAGCGCGGGAGTTGGCGCTTCTGGAATGAACCTGAACCGGATGCCTCAAATTATGTGACAAGCGTCACGTTGTGCGCCCACTAATCCGCCCCACTACGCCCTTTGGACGATCCCTTTAAGCCCCCGCTCCTCTATTATTCTTTCCGAGGTGAGGCAAGCCCTCATCAGGACTTCTGAAACTTCAGGCCTTCAGAATCCTTGTTCCGCGTTTCGACGCCCGGGTTCAACAGAACCCCTTTTGACAAGAGCCATACCCTACCGGGATGGCTCTTTTTTTATGGCCTACTGCTCAATGATACGTCGAAATGGTGGCAGGGCATCCAACAGCAACTGACCGTAGCGTCGGGTAATGATGCGCCGGTCAAGGATAGTCACCCGACCGGTATCCTGCTCCGTCCTCAGCAACCGACCGACCGCCTGTACCAGTTTGATGGACGCATCCGGCACGGTGATCTCCATAAACGGGTTGCCGCCCCTCTGGGAAACCCATTCCGCCAGGCTGGCTTCTATCGGGTCATCCGGCACGGAAAATGGCAAGCGGGTGATAACCACGTGCCCCAGGTATTTGCCCGGGAGATCAATACCTTCGGCGAAACTGGCCACGCCGAACAATACGCTGGGGCGACCCTCATCCACACGAGTACAGTGCTGGCGCAGCACCTCCCCCTTGGCCATATCGTCCTGGGTAATGATCAGGTCGGGATACTCCGGCGCCAGGGCATCACGCACCAGTTGCATCTGACGACGGGCAGTAAACAGCACCAGGGTTGCCTTCTCGCCAACCCAAAGATCGGGCAGCCGTGACACCAGGGCATCTGTGAACGCGTCATCACTCGGCATCGCCGTCATGGCGGGCACCTCAACGGTTGCCATCTCGGCGTAGCGGAAAGAACTGGGAACCACCAGGAAGCGACTGGCCTCCGGCAACCCCGCTCGTGCCTGCAACCGGTCAAAACGGCCCAGTGCAGTCAACGTCGCACTGGTCAGAACCGCGCCATAGGCCCGGGACCAGAGCCTGGAATACAGCAGGTTGTCCGCCAATACCGGGCTGCTGTACAGGGTAATGTCCTCGGCGTGATCCCATCTCTGGCGAACCGCCCAGCGAGCCGGCGGCGGACTTTTGAGTTTTGGTTTTACGGTGATTTCTTCACCCTGGGCATCTTCTTCACCTTCAGCGGGTTTGGGGCCCGTGGTTTCACACCACGCCGCCCAGAGACGAAGCTGGTCTTCCGAACGAGCATGGAATGAGCCGATCACCGGGTACCAGGATTCCGCGGTCTCCCGGTCCACATCATGCTCCTTGCGCTCATCGAACGCCTTTTGGAGCTCATCTACCAGAACACCCAGTTGTCGAACCAGGTTGGCAGTTGCCAGTCGCGCATTAGCGGCGAGTTCCGCCAGGGCTTCCGGCAACTCCCCTTCCGGATATCGCCACTGTGCCGAACGGCGCTCTTCGCTGAACTCCCAGCCGGTATTCTGCTCCGCTTCGCTATAAACCTCGGTCAGGGCCACATCGACACCCCTGGACGCTTCGCTGACGCGATCAATGGTTTTTGCGGCCTGCGTGGCCGGTGCCAGGAACGGCTGCATTTTTCCCAGGGCCTGGGACAGCTGTTTAAGCCACTGTCGCGTCGCGTTCAGCGGAACCGATGCTGCGAAGTGGTTCAACGCCTTGTCCGGGAGGTGATGGGCCTCATCAAAGATAAACAGAGCGTTCTCTGGCTCGGGCAAAATCGCTCCCCCGCCGAGGGCCAGATCGGCCAGGACCAGGTCGTGGTTCGCCACCACAATGTCGGCGTCGTCCAGATCTTTACGGGCGTCAAAGAACGCACAACTGTCGAAGTAGCTGCAATGGCGGTTGGTGCACTGACGGTGGTCGGTGGTGACCTGCCGCCAGATGTCGTCGGGAATCTGATCCGGCCAGTGGTCCCTGTCACCGTCCCACGTTCGGGATCCGTAGCTGGCGAGCATATCCTCGAAAAAGGCACGGGTTCCCGGTTCCTCGTTACCAGGACCGTCCAACAGGAACAGCGGCATGGTATCGCTGTCGCCGTTGCCTTCGTCATGAAGACGGGCTTCCAGACGGGACATACAGAGATAGCGCCCCCTCCCCTTGGCCAGGGTCCAGGTGAAGTCCATCTTGCTGTGCTTCTTGAGATCCGGCAGGTCCTTGTGAACAATCTGGTCCTGCAAGGCCACCGTCGCGGTAGAGATCACCAGGGTCTTGCCCAGGGCCTTGGCCACAGGGATGGCGGCGATCAGGTACGCCAGGGTTTTGCCGGTACCGGTTCCCGCCTCCACAACACAGGCCGATGGCGGCGATGTTCGCTGGCCGTCATTATCGGTGATGTCGCCCATGTAACGGGCGATTTCCGCAATCATCAGCCGCTGACCATAACGGGCACGGACATCCTTCCCCGCCAATACATCGCGGTAGGCCTGTTGAATCTTCTGTTTGGTATCGTCTGTCAGAGCCATCAGCGGGGGCTCATCCAGTCACGAACCACACCTACCCGGAACTGGCGACCGCTCTTGCTAAGGACCACCCCTTCTTCAGTGATGCGCTCAACACGGATACCGGAGAAGCTGTCGCCCGCCCGCATGTACTGATTATTAATCATCACTCGTCGGGCGGTCGGTTCTGACGAGTAGATATGGCTGTTAAAAATCAAATCGGGAATACTCTTCTGGAATGGCAGGGGTAATTCAACCAGGTGGGGCACACGGCCCGCCGTTTCCTGGTCGGGCTGCACCGGCACAGAATCAACTACCGTCCGGTTTGGCACGATCACCGTCGGACGAAGGCGGGGCTCGGCTTCACCACTCTCGGCGATGGCAGCCACTGGCTCATCAACGGCCGGCACAGGTAAAGTCTCCGCCGTTTCTGTATCTGGGGCGTGATCGGGAGTTTGAGCTTCACTCCCGGATTGCATGGACTCAGCCGATGTTTCAGGTTCAATGGCTAGCACATTTCGGTCAGCGACGGGAACTTCCGTCTCATTGCCCACAATGGTCATATTACCCGGCCAGAAAATCACCACCAGAACCGCGGCATTGATGATCAACGCAATCGCCACCCAGACAGCCGCCGATACCGACTTCTTACGGGGCTTATGAATAAGCTGAACCTGCTGGCCGAGATCCGGTACTTTACCCTGACGTCGTTCCGCCTCGGATTTCCGCAGGGCATCCAGGATATAGGACATCAGTGATCCCCCCACAAGGCATCGGTCGACACCAGCCTCGGCACATCATCATCAAGATCGTTGTTAATCTGGATGAGTGTCATTGCACCGGCAATACCGTCCACTTCAAGCCCTTTTTGCTGCTGGTACCAGCGTACCTGCTCGCGGGTTTCCATACGTTTAACCTGATCACTTTGCCGGCGTTCGCTCGACAGCAAGTCCGCCAATTCCATCATCCGGGAGCTCAGCCAAAGCTGTTCGGAGCTGGCGCCGGTGTTGTCGACACTATCATCCATAAAGGGGGGCAACTGCCACAATACGGTAAAATCACCGAACCAGAAGGCTTCGAGGGAATCGAACGGGAAAGTCTTCGAGCCATCGGGTGTCTCCACAACGGCCCGTTTTCCGTCGAGATGTCGGACGGTTACATACCGGCGCTGACCCTCAGGGTTGCGAAGCTCGAGAATCGCCGGTCGATTCAGTCGCTCAAGACTCCGGCGGGTCCCTTGTTGAGCAAGACAGGCAAGACCTTTAATCCGGGCAAAAATACAGGCGTCAGGGTTGTCGGAAGGCAAATAGTCCGTCCCCCAAAGTCCAAACAGACTGCGGAAAGCGCTGGATTGGGACTGACCGTGGGCATTGAATTCGAAAGACCGGATCGACTCCGCTACGGGTAGCGGTACTGGCTCCGGTGCCGGCCCCGAAGTCTCGGGTTCGCTCAAGGGCTCGGGCTCGGGCTCGGGCTCGGGGGCAGTCTCGACGCGCTCAATGGTACCGGTAACGGTTGAGCCTTGCTCCCTGGTCAATGCCGTGAAGGCCTCTGCATCCACTTGCCAGCGCTCCAACAACCACGCAGTCCCAATAACCGCGACCAGCACCGACGCAACCAAAGCAAGATATCGGGGTTGGTTGTTACGGGCTCCTGTGACGTTTTGCGCCGCCACGGACCGGCCACCGTTGACTTCTTTTGCCGCCGTTCGGATATGATTTGCGGTAATTACATGCTCACCCTCAGCATAAGCACCGAGTAGAGCGCGATCACTGATCAGGTTGATTAACCGGGGAATACCGTTACTGACTTTAAACAGCCTTTTGATGGCACCGCCTGTGAATATATCCGCCCTGAGACCCGCCACGCCAAGACGGTACCTCAAGTAACCTGGCAGCTCATCCCTGCTCAGGGCATCCAGGTGATAGCGTGCGGTTACACGCTGGTTGAGCTGACGAAGCTCCGGTCGCGCCAGCAGTTCCTGGAGCTCTGGCTGCCCCAGTAAAACGATCTGAAGCAGTTTCTTCTCGGCTGTCTCCAGATTGGTTAACAGCCGCAGCTGTTCGAGCACGTCGGCGGACAGGTTCTGGGCTTCGTCAATCATCAGCACCTTGTGTCGCCCGGCCCCATGGGCCTTGAGTAAGTCGGCGTTGATCAGGTCCACCAACTGTTTGATGCTGGCCCCTACCGGATGGGGGATCTCGAGCTCATCACAAACGGATGACAACAGCTCCCTGGCTGAAAGCCGGGGGTTGAGGATCAAAGCGATATCGACATGATCCGGGACGTTCTCAATAAAACAGCGGCTCACGGTGGTCTTACCGGTACCCACCTCACCGGTAATCACAATAAAGCCCCCCTGCCCCTGAACGCCGTACATCAGGTGCGCGAGCGCCTCTTTATGACGTTCGCTCAGAAACAGATAACGGGGGTCCGGAGCAATCGAAAACGGGGGTTCCCGAAAACCGAAAAAATCGTAGTACATGAGAGTCCAGTCAGGTGCTCAAACGGAGCTTGCGGAAGTCAGTGGGGGCGATCCCCCAGAAGGCTTCCCGGCCATCGCGGTATCATACCGCCCGGCTCCGGGAAATGTCATCTCAGGAGGACCCGGAATCGGCATTGCTTACCAGTCTGAGCTCGGCGTTTGCCCTTTTTTGCTGATGCTTGAGCCGCCGGACACAACGCTCCAGGGTTTTGGAGATACGGGCATGGGAACGGATCATCGAAATCTTTGGCCAGGTTGCACGCTCACCCGCCAGGATCATTTCCCGGACATACTCAGGCTCCGGGTTCGCCAGCATACGCCGAAAATCCCGTAGTCGGTATGACGGTGCGATGGTGACATCACCGGAATAACGCTGGGCCATGATGGTATACAACTGCCCCGACACCTGACGCATAATTTCAGGGCGAACCCGCTTGCGGAGATAATCAAACAGTCCCTGTCCGTGGAACTGGATCTCAGACTTCAACAAATGCATCGGAAGGTTTGCGAGACTTAGCTTTTCGTCCCGGCCACGGCGATTCAGGAACGGCACAACGTGGGGGTTAGTCTGACTGACAATGGTGAAGTTCACATCATACAGATGCATCAGACGCTCAATAGGCAAGTCACTGACGACCGATCCATCCACGAATTTCAATCGGGACGTGTACGGCAGCGAGTTACCGTGCATGTCCTTCTTCATCAAGGTCACCGGTGGATAAATGCCCGGTACCGCTGCACTGGCAAGGGCGGCACTCCATACCAGAAGGTAAGGCGAGGTATACCCGCACAGCAGACGCGCCTTCTGATGCGCCTGTACCGGTGATACGCTGATGTTGATGGAACGACCGGTGCGCTGAAATGCCTCTTCGAACGTGTACTCGCCGATATTTGCTCTCAGGCAGGCCTTCAACTGGTCTTGGTCCATCAGCCCATCCCCCTGCATCGCACTGATCAGCCCACGCCACTTCCAGGCTTTCAGGTGATGGTTTTCCGGTACCAGCATTTCAGGAATTTCCGCATCGGTATGAACGCCCAGTATTCCGGCAATAATCGCCCCGATACTGGATCCCGCTACCACCTGAGGTAACAGGCCCTTTTCCCACAAGGCCTTGATCACACCGAAATGGAACATACCCAACGTCGCCCCACCGCTGAGCAGCAGCGTCGGGCGACCGTAACTGGTCAGTGTATCTCGGAAGAACTGTAGCTTTTCGGCAACGGGGAATCCGGGTACCGGGTGATCACAGAGGAAATCCAGCGCTTCGCAGACCTGGGTAATGTACTCTTCCACCAGGTGTTTGGTACCCACGCGGGAACGGCTGTAGAGGGCTGCGTTCCCCATGTTACCAAGGTCGTGATGAAGACCTTCCCGCAACGCTCGCTTCAAGCGTTCAAAATCATTCTGTTGTCGATACTGGCGAAGGTTGCTGAGCCGATCATAGATCAGCTCATAGTGATAGAGGTCGGAAACAAAGTCCTCCTTCCACTCCACATTCCCCTCAAGGAAGTCGAGCTCCAGGGCGGCGGCTTTCCATACCTCGTAATTGGGTGCCTCCGCCAACATTTTCCGAAACTTGCGAATGCGGCCATCAGTCATTGCAATCAGAAATCTTCCAGCATCAGATCATCATCTTCATCTGCGAACGGGTCCGACATCGTCTTGCCATCGTTAATCAGGTATTCCCTGCGCTGCAGATACGCGTTCCTCACGAAAGTATAGCCGTCCCCGGACATAAAGCCTTCCGCAGGGATAAGATCGGCCCGTTTATCCACGATCTGCAGGGCTCTGGCGAAGTAAACATCCGGTTCCTCGACGGCATCCCAGGCGGACGGAAGAACCAGAATGTCAGTGCCGAGTCCGACAAAATCCCTGGGGTTGGAAGGCCCCAGGAATGGCAGCATCAGGTAGGGACCGGAATCAACCCCCCAATAGCCCAAGGTCTGGCCGAAATCCTCCGGACGCTCTGGCAAATCAAAAGCAGTAGCGACGTCAATCAATCCGCCAAGTCCGAATACGGTGTTGTAGGTGAAACGGCCCGCGGCCACAACAGCGGACTCGCCTTTGAGCTGGAACAGACTGTTTGCGAAATTTCGAATTTCTGTGAGGTTATTGAAAAAATTGGTCACAGCACGGTCGGCGAACCCCGGCATCACCGTACGGTACGTCTGGGCTACTGGCCTCAGGAACCAGTTGTCGATAGTCTCATTGAAGCTATAGACCTTGCGATTCCAGCTTTCATAAGGATCGCTTTCATTAACCGGCCCGGACATCTCGGGGGCTGGTTCCTGCACGTTCTGGGCGGCCACATGCGCAGCACCACCCACGAACCCAATGAGAGCAGCCAGAACTATTCCAAACGTCCGGCACCGGGAAAAATAATCTGTCATTTTTGAGCCTGAGGTTGTTAAATCCGTTTCAGTTCGTCGAAAATACCGGCTCTGCTTTTCTTTTTATTCGCTCTCAGGTTCGGAGGAACCCGATGTCAGTACCGGGAAATCTAGTCAACACCTTGTCCGTCCCCCTACGCTGGGGAGATATGGATGCTTACGGCCACGCCAACAATACGGTTTATTTCCGATTCTTCGAGGAAGCCCGGATCGTTTGGCTGAGATCCCTTGAATTAGGTGGTCCCGAGGCAGCCGACGGGCCGATCATTATAAAGACCAGCGCCACCTTTCTGAAGGAACTGAATCACCCGGCCACCGTTGTGGTGAAAACATACGCCGACAAGGCCGGCAATACCAGCCTGGATACTTACCATACCCTGACGGATGCCGACACCGGTGACCTGTATGCCGAGGGTTACGCCAAGATTGTCTGGTTTGACCGGGTTAACCGCTCATCCACCCGGCTGCCAGACACCCTCAGAGCCCTGGCAGCGGAATAGATGTCAGCTGGGGTTATCGGCGGCGCACCACCACGCTGCCGATAGAGTAACCCGCCCCGAAGGAACAGATCACGCCCAGGTCACCGGACTTCAGGTCATCCTTGTGTTTATGGAAAGCAATGATGGAACCTGCGGAACTGGTATTGGCGTACTCATCGAGAATTACCGGGGCCTCATCGGTATCCGCGTCACGGCCCAGCACCTTGCGGGCGATCAACTGATTCATGTTCAGGTTTGCCTGGTGCAACCACATGCGACGCAGATCGTCAGGCGCCAGCGACAGCCCATTGAGCTGATTCAGGATTGTTTCCGCAACCAGCGGGGACACTTCCTTGAAGACCTTCCGCCCCTGCTGCACAAACAACTTGTCCGGCTTGCCGATTCCTGACTCGTCTCCCCGGTTCAGGAAGCCGAAGTTATTGCGAATGTTGTTGGAAAACTTGGTCTTGAGGCTGGTTCCCAGAATTTCGAACCCCGGCCCCGAAACCGCATCCTCCTCACGCTCCACCAGGATGGCGGTGCAGGCATCGCCGAAAATGAAGTGGCTGTCGCGATCCCGGAAATTCAGGTGACCGGAACAGATTTCGGGGCTGACCACCAGCACCGCACGGGCACTGCCGTTTTCCACGGAATTGACCGCCGCCTGCAGGCCAAACGTGGCTGAACTGCATGCCACATTCATATCATAGGCAAAGCCATCAATCCCCAGAGCGTTCTGGACTTCAATGGAAATGGCCGGGTAAGGACGCTGCATATTGGAACAGGCAACGATCACCGCATCCACATCCGACGCGGTCTTCCCTGCTTGCTCCAGGGCCTCCTTGCACGCAGCAACCGACATATCACACTGCACGGACGGTTGATCATTCCCCCGCTCGGGAATATGCGGTGCCATTCGCTCCGGATCAAGAATGCCGCTCTTGTCGATCACGTGACGACGTTTAATGCCGGATGCCTTTTCAATGAAACTTGAGGAGGAAGGCTGCAGAGCTTCCAGTTCGCCCCGGGCGATTTCGTCGGCATGTTTGCCATTATGAATCTCAACGAAGGCATTGAATGCCTCCACCAGTTCGTCGTTGTCGATGGTTGCAGGCGGTGTATACAGACCGGTTCCGCTGATGACGGCTTTAATCACGCTAACCCCACGTCATGGTAGTGAAAACAAATGAAAGAACGTTCCGCTTATGCACCAAATAGTAACACAGTCCTGACAATTTGCTCGCGCCTATGGAGGCCTCAGACTCGGGTCTTTGCCCACTGGCGATCAAGCCGTTTGACAGACACCGGCATAACTGTGCCCAATTGCTGGGCAAAGAAGGACACCCGAAACTCCTCCAGCATCCATCGATACAGCACCAGTTCCGGATCCCGTACTCCCTGACGCTGCTGTTCCTCCAGTTTGCTGGCATAGCGCGACCAGAGAGGCTCAATCGTGTGGAGAAATTCTCGCTCACGCCCCATTTCACGCGGCATTTTCTCGAACCGGATAGCGGCGGCCTCAAAGTAGCGGCCAAACTGTTCCAGCCACTGGGTCGGCGTGGCGACAAGGAAACCCGGGTAGACGAGATGCTGAAGCTGGAATTTCAAGTCGGCCATACTGTTCGCCTGTGCCAGGCTGATTTTGCCTTTCAGCTGTTTGGCCACGGCATGGTAGCCCTTCATTGCCTGGTGCAGTCGCTCGTCCGCCTGTTCCAGCGCCGGAATGAAATCACCCCGCCCGCCGTCGAAAATGGCCTCGAACTGTTGCCGGTCACGGGGCAAACCGTCCGACAGAAAGTGCTCCATGGCAGTCGCCACCAGCAGGTCATCCAGCAGCACCCTGGCCTGCCCGACGGGGGCGAACATCAGGGCTGAAGCCTTGAAATGTGGTAGCTTGCGCTCGAGATCATCCAGGGTGTTGCCAAACCGGTTGAGCATCAGCCTCGCCACCGCCTTGCGGGTGGCGTCCTCTGCCGTTAATTGGTCCAGATATCGGGTCTGCTTTACGGCTTTACCAACGTCTTCCAGCGCTGGATAGACCGTTACTTGCATACCGCCTTTTTCAGTCTGTACCGACTCCGGAAGCGACCCGAAATCCCAGTCGACATACTCTTGCTCCAGCCGGGAGTCATCAGGTGTCTGGGCGGCGGAGGCCAGGGCTGCCTCGGCCTTGCCTTCAAGCTGGTCCTGCAGCGCCGAGGTTTCCCGCCCCTCGGCCATCACCTTGCCGCCGTCCCCCATCACGCGGACGTTCATCCGCAGGTGTCGGGGCAGCTCGTCCTCCGGCCAGACGTCGGGATCAATCCGTACCCCGGTCATTCGCCGCAGCTGCTCTCCGAGCTGAATCGCCAGGGGTTGATTGGACGGCTGCATATTCTCCAGGGCGGCGTCTACAAAATCCGGTACCGGCACAAAATTTCGGCGCAAGGCTTTAGGAAGCCCTTTCACCAGGGCGATGCATTTCTCCCTCAGCAGCCCTGGCACCAACCATTCCAGCCTGCGCGCCGGAATCTGCTTGAGAGCCATCAGGGGCACCTGAAGAGTGACCCCGTCCCGTTCGCTCGTGGGCTCGAATTCGTAACTCAGTGGATACTGTACGCCTTCCCACTCGAGATAATCCGGGTACAAGGAGTCCGCCTGCTCATCCACAGGCCGCTGCAGAATGTCCTGTTCGGTCAGCTCCATGTTTTTCAGGCCTTCGGCACTGAGACTCTTCCACCAGGTTTCGAAATGGCGACCACTGACAATGTCTTCCGGCAAACGCTGGTCGTAGAACGCCACCAGGGCTTCATCATCCACCAACAGGTCACGACGCCGGGTTTTCTTTTCCAGATTCTCGACGGTATCCAGCAACTCGCGATTGCGCTCAATGAATGGCGCGCGGGATCGGTAGTCACCCTCCACCAATGCGCGCCGGATAAACAGCTCCCGACATTCTTTTGGGTCTACCTTGCTGTAAGGGATCCGCCGGCGCGGCACCACATCCAGGCCATACAGAGTGACTTTTTCGTAGCCCATGACCTGAGCCCGCTTTTGCTCCCAGTGGGGCTCAAAATAATGGTGCTTCACCACATGACCGGCCAGGGGCTCGATCCATTCCGGTTGAATTGCCGCCACCATCCGCGCGAAGACACGGCTGGTTTCGACGATTTCTGCCGCAACGATCCATTTGGGGGCGCTTTTTGACACCTTGGAACCGGGGAACAGCGTGACCTTGCGGTTACGGGTGGCGAGGTACTCCCGCTTCTCCACCTTAACCGCCACCTGCCCCAAAAGGCCTGCCAGTATGGCCTTGTGGAGAGAATCGTATGACGCGGGCTCCGTATTGAAAGCCAGCTTCTGTTCGCGACAGATCAGGGTGAGCTGACGGTGAATATCCCGCCATTCCCGCATGCGCATCCAGGACAGGAAGGTTTTCTGGCACACCTTCTTGAGCTGATTCTGGGACAATTCCTGCCGCTGCTCTTCATAGAAGTTCCACAGATTCAGCAGGCTGGCAAAGTCTGATTCCTTATCGTTGAACGGCGCGTGGGCCTGGTCTGCTGCCTGCTGCTTTTCCTGCGGGCGTTCCCGGGGATCCTGAATGCTGAGGCCCGCGATGATCACCAGGGTTTCCGAAAGACTGCCCTGCTCGGCGGCGGTAACCAGCATCCGCGCCAGTCGCGGATCCAGCGGCAAACGCGACATGGTGCGGCCCAGGGAGGTCACCCGTCGCTTTTCATCGACAGCGCCTAGCTCTTCGAGCAGCTTGTAGCCGTCATTGATCAACCGCCGGTCCGGCGCCTCCAGAAACGGGAAATGGCGAATTTCCCCGAGTCCGGACGTTGCCATTTGAAGTATGACGGAGGCCAGGTTGGTGCGAAGGATCTCGGGATCGGTGTATTCCGGACGGTTGATAAAATCCGCCTCGTCATACAGCCGGAAACAGATGCCCGGCGCCACCCGACCACAGCGCCCTGCCCGCTGATTGGCGCTGGCCTGGGAGACGGGCTCAATCGGCAGGCGCTGAATTTTTGAGCGCACACTGTAACGGCTGATGCGGGCCACGCCGGTGTCGATGACGTAACGAATCCCGGGCACTGTCAGCGACGTTTCCGCCACGTTGGTGGACAACACAATGCGCCGGCCCCGATGGCTCTGGAAGACCCGATTCTGCTCCTGGTTGCTCAGACGGGAATACAGGGGCAACACCTCAGTATGCTTGAGATCCACATGGCGCAAGACCTTGCTCAGGTTGCGAATTTCCCGCTCACCGGGCAGGAATACCAGAACATCCCCCGGCGGTTTTTTGTCCTGGCGTTCATGCTGCTCTATTTCCTCAAGGGCACTGATCACTCCATCTGTCCAGCTCTGGTCGCGATCATCCTCATCACCGACCAGGGACCGATAACGAACATCCACCGGATAAGTACGGCCGCTGACCTCAATGACGGGCGCATCGCCAAAGAAATGGCTGAAACGTTCCACTTCAATGGTTGCCGAAGTAATGATGACCTTCAGGTCGAGACGCTTAGGCAGCAGCTGACGTAAGTACCCCAATAGAAAGTCGATGTTGAGGCTGCGCTCATGGGCCTCGTCGATGATCAGGGTGTCATAGCGATCCAGGAAGCGGTCGTGCTGGACTTCCGCCAGCAGGATGCCATCGGTCATCACCTTTACGCGGGATTGCTCGGAGGTGTTATCGGTGAACCGAACCTGATACCCCACCTGTTGGCCGGCCTGCTCCCCCAATTCCTCGGCAATTCGTCCGGCCACACTGCGGGCCGCGATTCGCCGCGGCTGGGTATGACCAATCAGCCCACGGATGCCACGGCCGCTGTTCAGGCAAATCTTGGGAATTTGGGTGGTTTTGCCGGAGCCGGTTTCGCCGGCAATGATCACGACCTGGTGTTTTTCAATCGCTTCACGAATGTCATCCACCCGGTCCGACACCGGCAGATCCGGGGGAAAGGTCGCGGGCTTGTGTAGCGCCTGGCGCTGTTGCACTCTCGCCAGCCCACGATCAAGCCAACCCGCCATTTTCTCCAGGTCTTTATGCCCTGGCTTCCCCTTCTTTCGCGCCAACAGTTTGTGGATACGAGCTGCTTCCTGCTGGTTGCACGCATCCAGCTGCTCCATGATGGCTTTGACGGCGGCCTTGTTGTCCGGTGCAGAAGAGATGTCCGGCGTGGAAGCGTTATCCGGTGCGGCAGATGATGATTGCGACGGGGTCCGGGGCATGAACAGGATTCACCAGTTTCGATATAGATCAAAGGAAATTGGCGTCAGTCTAACGGGAACTGCCTGCCTGTTAAACGGAAAAACCCCGCCAAAGCGGGGTTTTCTGATCCGTAAAGCCAGCAAACTCTGGCTTAGTGCGGTTCTACTCTCGACTTATACTTAGGCGTTCGCTTCGTCACGCAGCTCACGACGCAGGATCTTACCCACGTTTGTCTTGGGCAGCTCATCCCGGAACTCGAAGTTCTTCGGTACCTTGTAGGCGGTCAGGCGCTCACGACAGAACTCTTTCAGTTCGTTCTCGGAAACACCTTCGGCTGTCGCCACCAGGTATACCTTAACTGCCTCGCCACTCTTGGCATCAGGGACACCGACGGCGGCACACTCAACCACCTTCGGGTGGCTGCTTACCACGTCCTCAATCTCGTTCGGGAAGACGTTGAAGCCAGACACAATAATCATGTCCTTTTTACGGTCCACGATGCGGATATAGCCGTCTTCCTGGATCAGGGCCACGTCACCGGTCTTGAGGTAGCCGTCCTCGGTGAAGGATTTCTGGGTATCTTCCGGACGCTGCCAGTACCCACGCATAACCTGCGGGCCCTTGACGCAAAGTTCACCGGGCTCACCCAGCGCGGTTTCGTTTCCTTCCTCGTCGATGGTTTTGATCATCGTTGAGGGAATCGGAAGACCAATCGTGCCCAGCTGAATGGCGCTATGAGGGTTAAAAGTCACAACCGGTGATGTCTCGGTCATGCCATAGCCTTCGCTGATTTCACAACCGGTCACGCGCTGCCACATCTTGGCAGTATCACTGGTCAGCGCCATGCCACCGGAGGACGTCAGTTTCAGTCCACTGAAATCCAGGGCTTTGAACTCTTCGTTGTTGCACAGTGCCACAAACAGGGTGTTCAGACCCAGGAAGGCTGTGAACTTGTGGTTTTTCAATTCCTTCACGAAGCCCGGAATATCGCGGGGGTTCGGAATCAGCACGTTGTGCGCACCCGCTTCCAGCATGATTCCGCAGTTCAGGGTAAAGGAATAAATGTGGTACAGGGGCAGCGGTGCAATCACCACTTCCTGACCTTCCACCACGATGTCTTCCATCATCGGGCGGGTCTGCAGCAGGTTGGCCACCAGGTTGCCGTGGGTCAGCATGGCACCCTTGGCTACGCCTGTGGTGCCGCCGGTGTACTGCAACACCGCGATGTCATCCTGCTTGCATTCAACCGGGGTGAACTTTTCCCTGGCACCGGCACTCAGTACCGCTGGCAGCTTGTGAGCCTGGGGAAGATTGAACGGTGGCACCATCTTCTTGACATGCTTGATCACCGCATTCATCAGCGTCCGCTTGATCGGCGAGTGCATGTCGGCAATTTCAGTCACGATCACGTGTTCAATGCCGGTCTGTGGCAGCACCTTTTCTGCGTTTTCCGCCATGTTGGCAAGAACCACCAGGGCTTTGGCACCGGAATCGTTGAACTGGTGTTCCATTTCCCGCGTGGTGTACAACGGGTTGGTGTTCACTACAATCAGTCCGGCGCGCATGGCACCGAATACCACAACAGGGTACTGACTGACGTTGGGCATCTGCACAGCGATACGGTCGCCAGGCTTGAGATCGGTCTTGTTCTGCAACCAGGCTGCAAAGTTGCGGCTCTGGGTGTCGAGATCACGATAGGTCAGAGTGGCGCCAACAGCACTGAATGCGGGCCGATCCGCGTATTTCTTCACGGCCTGCTCAAATACATCAACCATGCTTTTGTATTTGCTCAGATCAACCTCGCGGGGTACACCAGCGGGGTATTTGTCCTGATAGAACTGCTCGAAATCCATCACCATCTCCTGTTTGGCGCTTGTGTTTATAATGATTTACCAGTGTCAATGTGATTAAAAAATCAACCCGACAAAAGTATCAGCCGAAAAATAAGGGTGAGAGAATAGCAGTTTTGTGAACGATGAGGTAGTTTTCAGAGCACACGTGTTCTCACCCCGTTGAATCAACAAATCCGTGGAGCAAATCATGAGTGAAACGCCGGATACCCTTGAAAATTTCACCTACGACGAACTCAAGGAAGGCGACTCCGCCACCTTCAGCCGCACACTGACCGAAGACGAGTTGGTCCTGTTCGCGGCGGTATCCGGTGACGTGAACCCGGTACACCTGGACTCCGAGTTTGCTGCCAACTCGATGTTCAAGGAACGCATTGCCCACGGTATGTGGAGCGGTTCCCTGATTTCCGCCGCATTGGCGACCGTGATGCCCGGGCCGGGCACGATTTATCTGGAACAAAGCTTGTCCTTTAAACGACCAGTCAAACTGGACGATACCCTGACGGTTAAACTGACTGTACTGCGAAAAGAGCCTAAAAACCGGGTCGTGTTTGATTGTGACGTTCGCAACCAGAGGGATGAAAAAGTGGTCAGTGGCGAGGCAAAGGTGATCGCCCCAACCCAGAAACTGTCACTTAAGAAACCCCGCATGCCGAAAATCACCATCGAGCACTGATCACCCTGGCAGAAAATCGATTGGAAATTTCACCTTTCGGGCCGCGACATTGTCGGCCCCGAAGTTGAACAGCTGCACCCGCGTGGCTATGCGACGTTCAAGTTCCGGGTTATCCAGCTCGGAACTGACCACTTCGCAACGGGAAACCGAGCCATCCGGCTCAATCACCAGTTCCAGCAACACCTTGCCCTCAAGAGTAGGGTCCTGCCTCAGTTCTCGACGGTACAGGGAATAAAGCGCGGTTTTCTGGGCATCAAACACTTTTCGGATATTGCTCATCCCTCGTTCCGCCGGCCCCGGATCGGGTTTGCCGACCGCTTCCGGTGCAAGCTCACGGGCCGCCGTCACCTCGCGTACCTGGTGGCCTTCAACATTAACCTGCCTTTTCGGACCACGCTCGCTCGTAACCCCGCCACTGCCTTGCAGGATCGCAGCAGAATCCTCAATCCCGGATTGTCGCTCCGCAACGCTGTCGGAGACATTGGCAATCAACCGCCGGTCCCGTACCGGGTCGTCTGACCGGAGTGCCGTCAACTGGCCTTTCATGGCCAGCAACCCGGATCGGGACGCCTTTTCCCTGGCCTTTTCCCTGGCCTGGTCCACGGTTTGTTGGGCGGGTTCCGGCATTGGATCTGGCGCAGACTGCTGGTGGACCGGTTCCTGTGGTTCCGGTGCGGGGGCGTCGGCCATAGAGTCCTGTTCAGTTTCAGATATCGGATCCGGGACGATGACGGGCTTCGGGGGCTTCCGCTGCTCAATCAGTTTTGCCAGCCGCGGGGGCACATCCACGTTGTCACTGTGCTCTGGCTCCGGCAAAGCCAGACCAGGAATCCAGATCGCCGGCGGAAGAAACAGTGCAACGGTGCATAGCAGAATCAAACCGAAGCGACCGTCTTCCCCCCTTGCAGGCGACCACGGCAACCCCGTCCGGTAGCCTGAAGGTTCAGCCATTACGAACCTCCCCAATGGACTCAACCGCAAGCCTGACCCGGCGGTACTGCTGGTCAACGCAGGTCTGCATGATCTTACGCAGTAACCGATAACTGACGTCGCGGCCGGCCATGATGGTGACTTCGAAGCCTTCCTCGGGAACAGCCCCCCGACGCTCGCTGCGCCAGGCCAACTCATCAGCCAGCCCCGACACCGTGGCGTCTTCTGCCGCAATACCGTCCAGGCGGGCGACCTCCCGGCCCTGGACCAATACGGACTGACCGCTGATCTGGACCGTGAGGGTTTCTTCTGCTTCCTGCTGTGCAGAAGAAAGCGGCAGTGGCACGTCAGCGGTGTTCTGCATCACTTTTACATCAGAGGAATTAACCATCAGGAAAAACACCAGGATGGTAAAGATATCCATCAACGACACCAGGTTCAGCCCTCCGGCGCGATGCATTCGCCGGTAATGCCGCTGCATGCGGCGGGCTCGACGGGAGGTTTTCATGTGCCCTCCACCGCGTCCGCCAGGGCCACATCGGGAAACAGTTCCGCTTCTACCTTACTGGCAACAACAACCGCCGGATAAGAACGCACGGTATCCATCGCGGTTACCAGGGTCTGGTAGTCAATCTCCGGCCCGACTTCGAGCACCACATCTGTCTTGTCCGGCACTCGGGCCTTGATACGTTTAAGGGTTTCAAGCAAGCCGGCAAAGTCCTGCTCGCCTTCCAGCAACGGTAAGGTGCGAATAACGCCACGCTCACTGTCGGAGACCTCGATGCCCTCCGGGATAATGGTTACCACCAGCCGCAACTGGTCGGCGGATGGCACGTCACCGGATTCCATACCCGGGAAATGCAGCTCAATGGTCCGGATCTGACTGAACACCATGCCCAGCAACAAGACCGGCACCAGCACAATCATCAGGTTGAGAAAGGCGGTAATGTCCAGTTCCGGGCTACTCGCGGCCCGGCGATGTCTGCGTCTCATACTGCGAATCCCGGCTCAGGCGGCGGACTGACCGGCGCCCTGATCTGAAATGATGTTGAGTAACTTCACGCCCGCCATCTCGAAACTGTCGACGATTTCGTTGGTCCGGGTCTGCAACAGCGCATGAAACATGAGCAGGGGGATGGCCGACATCAGGCCGAAGGCGGTGGTATTCATGGCCACAGAGATACTTTCAGACAACAGTGTCGCCTTCTGGGCCGGATCCGCGGCGGCAACGGCGGTGAAAGCGGAAATCAAACCAATGATGGTTCCGAGCAGGCCCATCAGAGTGGCGATATTGGCTAACGTCGCCAGGTACTGGGTACGTTTCTCCAGTCTCGGAAGCACCTCCATCAAGCCCTCTTCCATGGCGTATTCGATCTCTTCCCGCCGATGGTTGTTGAGCAGCCGCCCTATTCCCGCCCCCATGATGGACGCAATAGCGCTGTCGGAACTGTTGGCGGCTTTCATGGCTCGTTGATAATCCCGTTTCTGCAGTAACGGCAATATCCCTCGCTCAAACGCCAGCCGATTACGACGGCGCACGGCCCCCAGGTAGACAAAACGTTCCAGGGTAATCGCCAGACCTATCGCCAGTACCATGGCGATGGGATACATAAACGGACCACCTTCCTGAAAGAATCGAATGACGGTTTCCAGCATGATCAGACTCCTGCAGTTACTGCACAGACAGGTAAGAATCCGGTGACGGATTCAGGGTTTCACGAAATATCCGATGGCGCTCAAGCGCCAAGGGATCCAGGGGTTCAAGCAAATCGGGCGCGCGGTCTTCCAGCCTCGCGCGAGGCCGGCGTGGCAGGGTCGGTGGCTGCCACGGCAAGATGTAAAGCACCCCGGGGTCATCATCAACCGAAGGGGCCGAGATGCCTTCCACACTCAAGACCATGGAAGAAGAGCTCCCTGAAGCGTTTCCGGGGTGTTCATCTGCCCCGGCATGTCCTCCGGCCACAGCGACAATGACCAGTCCTCCCAACGTAACCAATGAGATACGGCTGAACATTTATTGCAGCCTCCGTTCCAGGTCCGCCATCCATCCGATCACTTGTTTGTCCTCGCTATCGGCAAGGTCCCGATACCGGCGGTAGTGCACCAGGGCGGATTTCAGATCTAACAGGTAGAGCTCGGAAATAACGGCGAGGTTGTAATGCAGTTCGGGTGTCTCCGGGGACGATTCAATACCGGAGCGCAGCAATCCCGCGGCTTCCCGGAACCTTCCCTGCTCTTTCAGGGATAGCGCGCGATTGTTAATCGCCACCACGTCCTGAATGGTGACGGACTCTATACTGGCTTGCTCGCGGCCCCGGTCAGGGGCCTGAAAACCGGCGCAACCGGCCAGACTGGCCATGAGAACCAGCATTACCAGCACTCGGTATTCAGGCATCATCACTGGGTTCCTCCTTCCATGTCATCCAACGCACATCCCGGGCGTAGCGCCCTGGGAAAAGTTCAGCGAGAACCTCCAGGCTCTTCCCAACCCATTCGGTGTACTCACCCTCCGCCAGCAGTTGATGGTTCCGTGCATGAAGCTGGATGGCTTTCTCTTCGAAGGGATAAGCCTCCTCCTCAAGGAGCATTTCGTACTGTGCACGCTCGAGATCGTTCAGTTCATCCGGCACCTCGGACGCCATCAGGTCTGTTGCCAGAACCCGATAAAGCTCCGCCCGCCGGTACAATGCTTCGGACTGCAAGGATTGCGGACCCAGCTGGACCACCTCCGCAAACCTCTGCCTGGCCTGCTCAAGTGCTGCCTGCTTGCGTGCCAGGGACTCTGCCAGGGGATGTTGAAGCGCTATCGCTTCAAATTTTCTGGCACTCATGCGGCCCAAAGCCATAGCTGCACGGGCGGACCATGTCAGGGTGTCAGACGAATGCCATTGACTGGCGAGTTCGGTGCTCACCAGCTGTTCCCGATAGTGATCAGGGGACACCTCCGATTCCACAAGTCGTTGACGCATGGTTTGGGCCTGGATGTGCTCAGCGGCGCTGACGGGTTCATGGGGTTCGGCAAGGAATTGCTGGTAAATACCATTACGACGATCAAGGGCACCGCCCTGATGAAACAGTTCCGCGGCGCGCAGTTTTCGAGGCCAGTGAGGCTCTGTTCTTGCGGAGTTCCCGATCAGTTCCGACGCGGCCCGAACAGGATGATCAGAACGGGTGTAGGCCAGAACCAGTTTGTCACTGATGTCAGCCGTCAGGTTGTGTTCAGGATAATCAGAGCGGAATCGGTTCAATTCACCAATGGCCGCCAGCCAACGCTCTGCCAGCAGCAGACTGTTCGCGGCATCGTAGCGCCCTTTGATGGCAATCTCCGAACCAGGAAGCACCGAGCCCACCCGCTGAAAATGCCCCACGGCGACATGGGTGTCGCCCGACTGCTGAGCGACCTCCCCTTGACGGTACACCGCACGGGCCAGTTGCAGCCGGACCTCATGGGCTTCGGCTGCGTCAACCCCGGCAAGACTGTGCTCGCTTATCAGCGCAGCTGCGTTGCGCCACGCATGCTCAGCCAGGACATGGTCACCGGTTGCCGTATGAACCTCACCAAGCGCCAGCCAGGCACTGTAGCGCTCATCCGGACTTGCGGAAGTATGGGCATGAACACGCTCGGCAAATCGACGAGCCTCTGCATAGTCCTGATGCTCCAACCAGCGATTGGCGATATCGGCATCCAGCCCGGATTGGCGGGGGGCGTCCGGAAAACGCTTGGCAAACCGGTCTGCTTCCGATGACAGATCCTGTAAACGGGTTTCGAACGCTATTCGGTTGTCCAGACCATTCCGGTGAATGCTGATTGCGGCCCATGCCGCATCGACTGCATCGCCGTAACCCTGGGTGCGGTAGGCTGCCTGTCGGAAGTTCTCAAGTGCAACCCGGAAATGCCCGGCCTGTAACCTGGCGTCGCCTGCCAATCTCAGAATTTCGCCCGGTTCGCGGGTTCGCTTGCTGAGCCCCTCGTAAAAAGCGGCGGCTCTGGAGAACCATTCACCGGACGCTCGCTCCCCCTGATCGTAATAGTAGTCCGCCAGCTGACGACTCAGGGTCCGCCACAGATCCTGATGCGTTCCAGCCAGCGTTTCGTACCGATGATCACTCCCATACGCAAACACATAATCGGCCCGCGCTTCGCGAACCCGGTCGCTTTTCCCGGCCAATGTCCATACGTCGATAACCTGGGCGAGAAATGCAGCCGCAGCCGGATGGTCCGGGCAGGCTTCAATGTAGGCCTGGTTCACCGAAACACTTTCTTCAAACCTGCCCGCGCTGGCGTAATGATCCGCCAGTCGATCAAACAACAGATAATCGTAGTGCTTCTCAGCGCGGCCGCCCATCCAGGCAGTCAGGGCGCCGCCCCCCCCTGAATCAGCGGCCATCAAAGCCAACACCCTCAGGGTGTCATCGACCAGTTCGACATCACTTGCGGAAACCCGCTTTATACTCTCAGGATCCGGCAATTGTTGATCAAGCACATGGACAAAGCTGGCAGCGGCACGAGGCCATGCATCCCTTCCCTGTTTGTACTGACTCCACCCCTGCATATAGTGGGCTTTGAGCTTCAGGCGATTTCCACCCCTGCTGGATATCAGTCGACCGTATTCCAGTTCTGCGTCCGTGTAATTCCCACCTGAGAATGCCGCTTCTGCTATTCGGAAGCGTGCCTCGGGAACCAGGGGTGATTTTGGATATAGCCCGGTGAGTTGCCTTAACCGCTTAATAGACTGATCACTTTGGCCTACATAGGCGTGGGCCTTGGCCATCTGGTACAGCAGTTCATCCAGTTTTCCGTGGAAGGAGCCACTCTGGATAATCGACTCGTAGCTGCCAAGGGCTTCCCGATATCGCCTTATCTCTTGCGTATCTTCAAAATGGACGAGGTGTCCGGACACCTGCTGAATGTTGGCAAGGCGATTCAGGGCATCAATCCGCACCTCCGGTTCCTCGGATGTGTCAAAAAGCCGCTGATATCGGCGTACTACTTCAGCCGGAGAGATCGCAGGCATCGGACGGGACTCAAACGTCATGAACACCGGGCGCATATCCGCGATAGTTTCACCGTCGCGACCCAGTTCAACGCGAAAAGATTCCTGACCGTAGGCCAAGGGAGCAGTGCAAGCTACCAGCAGCAGACCAATCGCCGACATTCTCATTACGGGCCTCCCCTTTCCAGGGATTCAAGGGCGAGGTATTCGTATAGATGAGCAATCTGCTGTTCGGTTTTGTCCAGCGCATGCGCCATTCGATCATCGTGCTTGTTCACGAACGCCAGCGCCAGGTCATCAAGCTTGCTTTCCGCCCGCGCCCGCAGCGAAGCTGCTCGTGACCGGAGTACCTGAATCCTGGCCAGGAAGGCATCTGTCTTCTGCAGAAGATGTTCAAGTCTGGCATCCCGGTTTGCCAGTCTATCCCCCAACAACGTCAGGGATGCCTCAATATCCTGTAAGATCCTGGCAAAACGGTTGAGGGTCTCCAGGTGAACCGGACGGCCTGTTTTGTCTCTCAAGCCTTCTATCCGGCCACGAAGAATCGCCAGTCTGGCAAGAAACGATTCGCTATAACTACTTGCCAGCTTGGCTCGCGTTGCGAGCCTGTTTTTCAGCGAACTCCGGAAGACCTGCAGATTATTCGCCTTTTCTTCCAGCAGGGCCTCCACTCTCGCCAGGTCCGATACCTTGCCCACAGCATCCTGGGCCGCGGGATCCTCCATAAATCTCAACAGATAAGCCATCCGGGGTTGTGTGAGAGTGCGGCTATCCGCAAGGAACCATTGCGCCTCGAAATCCCGCGCATCCTGCACTAACGTTTTCCACGCCCCGTCCCGCTGAATCTGCGAGGCCAGATTCCGTAACGTGACGCGCTCACCTTCATAGGACGCGTTAGCAGCAAGATACGCTTCCCCTGCCTGTCCAAGGTAACCGGACAGATCATAGCCCCGGCCCATGCCCAACCAGGTATCCTGAACGCCGGGATAAGCGAGCGGGTATTTCTTCGCGCGATGCCAGGATTGCATTGCCGCCCGATGTTTATCCCGGGCAGTCAACGCTAAACCGTGAAAATACAGAGCGCGCGGGGTGTGGTAGCTCTCGAGGGGAACCTGTTCAAGAAAACCGATGGCCTTCTCATACTCTTCATTCTGGTAGGACAGGTAACCAGCCCGCACCAATAGTTGGCTACGTAGATTACTGCTGCGTTCACTGATGGTGTCATGCTCGGACATTGCCAGGGCAACACGAAGGGCGACTAATGCCCGAGCCGGATTAAGATCCCGCTTGCTGTAGTCTGCCGCCAGATTCATATAGCCAAGGGCGGCCCAGTAACCGGCCTCCATAGCTGATAAAATCCGCCCTGCCCTGTCCCGGTGACCAGCCCGGCGCTCCAGCTCCGCCAACTCATAGAGCGCCTGCTGACGTACCTCACCGTAGCCAGCGTCGGCGGCGATTTGGAAACGCTGTTGAGCCTCCGTTTCTTCACCTTCGTCCAACGCGATCCGGGCCAGAGCCAATGCTGCGGCCCCGCGTTGGTGTTCGCCCTCAATCAGGCGCTGCAGGAGTATTCTCGCCTCATTGGTCTGCCCCAGCGCCATCAGCGCCTGCGCCTTAAGCCAGGCCCCCGGATATCCACTCAGATTGCGGGCATAAACCAGGGACTGCTCTGGTGATCCCGAGGCCAATGCGAACCTGGTCAGGCCTGTTGCCAGGTTTTCTTCCGTACGGGCGCTGGCCGTTCCGGACGATAGCAGCGTTATCGCAAGCAGCATCGCTACGCTGACCCGCTGAGCAAACACCCGTAAACAACGGTCTACAGAGCTGACAACCATGGCCCTTACTTCCATTCCCTGAAAGATATCTGTGGTTCGTAATCCGGAGCCCTGGCTTCCAGGGACATCTGGATACGGAACTCCCCTGGCCGCTTGCGGAATTGATGGCTCGATTCGCGCCTGACGTAACGATTATTCGCGGCGCGGGCTGTCAACACCGCTCTAAGGACATGGTCACCATGGGGAAGGTTTCCGGTATACAGTTGCTGCACACCGCCCTGCTGGAGCGCTGCGAACTCCCTGCCAGTGTACAGGTGGGACGCAACGGGGGTGTCATCGACATATAGCTCGACGGAGTGCAGCGTCAGGGCATCTTTGCGAGCAAGTGTCAAAAATACTGTCACCTGGCTGTCGGCGGGATGGAGAATGTCTTCTTCAAGCGCGAAAACCTCACCTGCCAGGCTGGCAACGTCCGCCCTCAACTGGCTGATATCTTCATCAAGCTCATCGGCCGCCGCAGGGGTAGAAGCAAGCAGGGTATAGCTTAAAACGACCAGAAAGATGGTGGTGAGCTCGTATCGCCTCCTGATCGGAGCCGGGCCTGTTACCTGTTCTGCCGCGAACATACGCTTCCTGCCTCTTGTTATGCACGGTTACAAACTGACAAGAAGCGTAACACCCGGTTACTTTCTAGAACGGTATCCAGATCACCAATTGGAAAACTCGAAGTGTCGACTTATTAAACGGATATTCAAAGTAGATTGGCGAATGTGACCCGTGGGAACGGTCAAAGGCAGGCTATTTCACTGAAATATCAAAAAATAATTCAAGTGGCCCCGAAATTGCTCCAGGCGACATGGCGGGGATGCCGTAATGGCAACCCCGTTGATATGCCGAGCTTTGCCGATGCTCTCAACCGCATCGGCTTTTTTTATTTGCTCAACTGCTTCATGGCCGACTCCAGACCATCAATGGTTAACGGATACATATGATCGTTAACCAGTTGCCTGGTCATACCCAGCGAACCACCAGTTCCCCAATAGCTCTCGGGTAGCGGGTTTAGCCACACCACCTTGCGGAAATGATCGGAGATGCGCTGAAACCAGGTGGCGCCGGCCTCCTCGTTCCAGTGCTCGATCGAACCACCAGGATGGGAGATTTCATAGGGGGCCATGGTGGCATCCCCCACGAAGATCACTTTGTAGTCCGGGGTATACTTGTTGAGGATGTCCCAGGTGCTGGTGGTTTCGTTCATGCGACGGATATTGTTCTTCCACACGCTCTCGTACACAAAGTTATGGAAGTAGAAGTACTCCATATGCTTGAACTCCATACGCGCGGCGGAGAACAGCTCTTCGCAGACGCGCACATGGGGATCCATGGAGCCACCAACATCGAAGAAAATCAGAACCTTGACCGCGTTATGCCGCTCGGGAACCATTTTCAAGTCGAGATAACCGGCATTGCGGGCTGTGGAGCGAATGGTATCGTCCATGTCCAGCTGGTCCGCAGCGCCCTGGCGAGCAAACTTGCGGAGCCGGCGCATCGCGACCTTGATGTTGCGGATACCCAGCGTGATGCTGTCATCCAGGTCCTTGAATTCGCGCTTTTCCCAGACCTTCACTGCCCGGCCATGACGACCGTTCTTCTGGCCAATACGGAAGCCTTCCGGGTTGTAGCCGTCGGCGCCAAATGGCGAGGTACCACCGGTACCGATCCACTTGTTGCCGCCGGCATGGCGTTCCTGCTGCTCTTCCATGCGTTTCTTGAAGGTTTCGATCAACTCTTCAAGACCGCCAAGGGAATCGATTTTGGCCTTGTCTTCCTCACTGAGATGCTTCTCGAATTCGGCCCGCAGCCAGTCATCGGGAATCAGCATCTCCATCAGGTCCTCGAGGTTTTCGATACCCTCGAAGTAGGCTTTAAACGCACGGTCGAACTTGTCGAAGTGGCGCTCGTCCTTTACCAGGCACAACCGTGACAGGTAATAGAACTCTTCCATATCCGCGAAGGCCAGCCGGTTTTGCAGAGCCTCCAGCAGGTCCAGGAATTCGCGCAGGCTGGCGGGCACTTTTGCCCGCCGCACTTCGAGAAAAAAATCAATCAACATAAGGTGTAGCTCTTGCTGAATGTCAGCTGCGACGACGAGCCATGAAGGCCAGTTTCTGCAGCAGGTGAACGTCCTGCTCGTTCTTCACCAGGGCCCCGTACAACGGCGGCAAGGCAGAGCTGGTATCCTTCTCCTGTAGCATTTTGGCAGATAATTGATCGGCCATCAGCAGCTTGAGCCAGTCGATCAACTCGGAAGTGGATGGCTTTTTCTTCAACCCGGGCACCTTGCGCACGTCAAAGAACACCTCCAGGGCATCCCGTACGATGGCCTGCTGCAGCCCGGGGAAATGCACGTCCACAATGTCTTGCATGGTGTCGTGATCCGGGAAGCTGATGTAGTGGAAGAAGCAGCGACGCAGGAAGGCATCCGGCAGTTCCTTCTCGTTGTTACTGGTGATCACGATGATCGGACGCTGTTTTGCCTTCACAAACTGCTGGGTTTCGTACACAAAGAATTCCATGCGATCGAGTTCCAACAGGAGATCGTTCGGGAACTCGATGTCAGCTTTGTCGATCTCGTCGATCAGCAGCACCACCTGCTCATCCGCCTCGAACGCTTCCCAGAGCTTGCCCTTGACGATGTAATTGCTGATGTCCTTCACCTTCTCATCCCCCAGCTGGGAATCACGGAGGCGGGACACCGCATCGTACTCATAGAGGCCTTGCTGGGCCTTGGTGGTGGACTTGATGTGCCAGGGGATCAGTCTCATGCCCAGGGCAGAGGCCATTTCTTCCGCCAGCAGGGTTTTGCCGGTCCCGGGCTCGCCTTTAATCAGCAACGGGCGTTGCAGCGAGATAGCCGCATTCACCGCCATCTGCAGGTCATCAGTAGCTACGTAATTCTCGGTACCGGTAAACTTCATTCTGTTGGTTCCTGTTCGATTATCTGTTTGTCCGCTGCGGAGTATAAGGCCTTGCCCAGCTGGTGATAAGGGCTACGGCTGCCTCCCCCCCCCCTCAGGGCTTCCGTTTGTCCCGGCCGCCCGGCTTGTCACCGTCGGCGGGCCTGGTTTTATGTTCTTCATCATCCGAGTCCGGAAGATCATCAAACTCGGATAGGTCGAAATCCTCCAGGCCAAATTCTTCATCGCTGTCCTCTACCTCAGCATCGGCCACCGGGATGCCCTCTTCCGGATCAGCTTCAGGCTCGGTTACAGGTTCCGCCCCCGGTTCTTGAGTGACCTTTTCTTCCTCGCCTTGTTCAGGCTCAATCACCGGCACTTCGTCATCGTTCGGGGTTTCCTGAGATTCCTGGACCGCCTTCTTCTTACGACGAACAGCGGCGAACAGGCCACCGGCGATAAGTGCAATCAGAACGATGCCTCCCGCAGCCATGGCCCATAACGGCAGTGCCGTGTCCACTTCCTCTGGTTCTACGGAGACGGCCGAGGTTTCCTCGACGGCATTGATGTCAATCGGGCTGGTGCTGATGTTGTCTTCCGCCGGATTGGGCTGATGATCGGGTTCAGGCACACTTCCTGAATCAGAATCAGAAGCGTCCATCTGAACGGGAACGGCGGGTTCTGCGGGCTCCAGCTCTTCAGAGGGTGCGGGAGCCAATCCTTCCGGGACAGTGAAACGGCTGGAACCAGTGAACTTGCGAGAGAACGTCTTCCCATCTGCCACCACATCAATTACATATTCCCCGGCAGACGGGAGTCGCTCTACAGCGTCCTGGTAGATGCCGTTTTCTGGCGGCTGATCCCCGGATAGCACCTTGGTTCCACTGCGACCATCCTCGGAGGTAATCGTGACTCGTACCTCCATGACATCAAGGAAACTCGGATCGGTCAGCCGGTCCTGAGCTTCGAAAAACGCGACCTGGAGCTGTAAAGGCTCATCCCCGGAAAAGACCGATGGCAATGGGCTTACCACCATACGCAAATCACTGACCACAGTGACCCGGCTGCCCTCCCCCAGTTCGCCGTCCAACCGCCACTCCCCCTTTTTTGGTTCAGTCACGGTAATCAAGTCATAGCCGGATTCCCGGGCCCAACGCATGCCATCGCCCGGACGGTCTACCCTGGCCGTATTGCCATCCGGGTCCGTCAGCCTGAGCTCACGGGTGTCGCTGGTTTCGTCCTCTCCCCAGAAGATCAGTGCGGTAAACTCGCGCACCGCGCTGTCCACGCTGAAACGGTTGCCCTCAATCGGCACCTGCTCTTGCGGTACAGCCGCGTTCAGGGCTTTCAGGAAAACCCGATTGAGGGCATCCGCGGAGGGGGCCACGCTGTAACTGCCCCCAGTTTCCTGCGCCAGAGTCTGGAGAAATCCGACATCCGCCTCCCCGGACAAGGCAACGGTATGGAACGTGGCCCCTTTACTCACCAGTTCATCCAGTAGCGGACCGAGAATCCGTTCACGTTCGGCCTGATTCACTCGTTCATCGTCGGAAATATCGACTTTGCCATCCGTCAGCAGGATGAAATCGGTGTGGCTCAGGTCGCCAGCGGTAAAGTAGTCGTCACTCGCAACTTCAATGGCTTTACCAAGATTGGTGCGAAGGGCAACGGAATTGATCTCTGAGGAGAGGCTGATCATCTGTTCCCGCCAGCGTTCATCCACGCGGTTACGGGGCACCAGCATGTTGACGTATTGGCCGAAGGTCCAGAGACCGGCGTAGGCATTTTCGGGCAGCATTCTGGCAAGCAACCGTACGGCGGGTTGTCGGAGATTGTCAGGATCGTTGTCTTTCATGGATCCGGAAATATCCACAATGATCCGGACATCGGCCCCCTCGGGGAGCTCCGGATTGGCCGTGGTCTGCGCACTTGCCCAGATAGGTAGGTTGACGATAACCAGAAATAGGACGCTCTGTATCCAGCGCATCATGACTCCGCTTTATTATTGTTTTATTGGTTCAGCGCCTTACCAACCGGTACCGTACCAGGTCCAGTAACCACACCAGCAGCATCACCAACGTCGCAATACCCAGATTCATGATCGCCTTGCCTGATGCATCGGCATCGCCAAGGATCAGCTCATAACCACCGTACAGCCAGGCCGGAACCCACCAACCGCTGACATCGACCGACTCCACCGGCGTTAGCAACACCACGACAAGGGCCGCCTGAAGCAAAGTCCGCAGTCCATAAATTGGTAAAATCCGGAACAGCCGGGACATCATGTAAAAGAAAACCACGAAGGAAACGGCGTAGAGCGCCCAGAATATGCCGTATGCAAGTTGTGCGTCGTTATCGATCATTACAGGATCCAGTGAATTATGTGTTCTTCCCAGTCTTCTTCTGGCACGCCAGCTTCGGATACAACCCGATGACGAACCGAAACCCCGGCTTCATGGACTGTTTGCGGATCACCCGATCTTAGCGGGTGCCAATCCGCCAGCGGACGATTTTCCGCCAGGGTACGGTAAGCACAGGTGAACGGCAGCCAATGGTAATCCGCCAGCGTATCGGGTGTCAGCACTGTACAGGCCGGCACTTTTTCCAGCCGCTGAGGATAGACCGTGCAGCGACAATTGTCCGTATCCATGTAGCGACAAACGAGGTCGGTGTAATACACCTCCCCAGTATCTTCATCTTCCAGTTTGGCCAGGCAACATTTGCCGCAACCATCACACAGGGATTCCCATTCCGCAGGCGTCATCTCATCAAGATGTTTGCGCTGCCAGAATGGAATTTCGGCAATCATGACTACCTGTGCTCCGGCTTCTTGCGGAAATCGACCACGTAACCGGCTTTTTCCTCGGGCATTTGCAGGTAAAAATCCTTGTCTGCAATGGAATCAAGCACCTGCCTGCCATCGGTGCGGGCCAGCTTGCGATCGGGTGTCAGAACCAGGTCCATCGCATGAACGGGAGCACCAAAGATGCCGCGCAGGCTCTCTGGCAGGTCGTCCCATACCTGCCCCCGCCGTACATAAAGGTAGGTGTCCGCCTTTTTGCTACTGCGAAACACCGAAACAAACTGTTTATTCGTCATGATGTCAATAATTCCTCAAGCTGTTCACGAACCGGGGCAATTATCTCGCTACGCCAGCCGCTGGTAAAAAGACCAGCCGACAGGTCACGCTGATGGACCACTGCTTCCAGTCTTTTCCGGGGAGCCAGTAGCTCCACGGGTACATCTGCTTTATCCGCTGCCGTCACAATCACACGCTTGATCTGCTTATAAAAGGCCTGTTCCTGCCGGGTCAATGGCGCAGCAATCAGCGGCATGTCCGAGACATCGGCCTCGCTGCCTGCGCTCACCAATTGCAGGATCATATCACCGTAGCGCCGGGTGACTGGCTGAGGCAGGCCCTGGATGTTCGACAACTCCCTGACAGAGCCTGGCAGTCGTTCGGCGATGGCAATCAGCAGTGGATCTGCCACCACCCGGCCACGGGGACGATCACGAAGACGGGCTTCCTCCTCACGCCAACAGGCCAGCTTCTGCAGGACCGCCTGCTGCTGTGGGCTCAACGTCCAGCCACCGCGCAGTTTCAGATAATGGTTCGTCGGGTCATTCTGTCCGGAGAGCTCAGCCGCAAAACGCTCGGACTCCTCGAACAGGCCGTGGTCCAGTTTCCTCTCCCGGAGGTTGGCCATCACCCATTGATACATCGGAGCCAGGAAACGGATGTCGTCCAGGGCGTAACGTTCCTGTGCTTCACTCAGGGGGCGTGAAACCCAATCCGAACGCGTCGCGGATTTATCCAGGCTTTCGCCGAACAGTGTTTCCACCAGACGAGCGTAACCGACGGAAAATCCGGCACCGGCCAGCGCGGCGCCAATCTGTAAGTCCACTACGCCAACAGGCGTCAGTTGTAGCCAATGCCGGAACAGTTCGAGATCCTCACTCATGGCATACAGCAGCTTCGGTGCCTCCGCATCGGCCAGAATCCGCCGGAACTCGCCTGACTGTTCTGCGACCCCCGGATCAACGAGACGGTAGTCACCGCCCAGCCCCAGTTGGACCAGCCCTGGAATCGGGAAAAAGGTACTGACTCGCTCAAATTCGGTATCCAGAGCCAGCGGCAAACCGTCGCGATTCGCCAGCCACTGGTCAAGCGCTGCGGGCTCACGTATCCAGTGAACAGTAGCAGGGGCCGCCGGAGCCGCTGCGGCAGGAAGGGTTGAAGCCATAGAGATGCTCGATCAGTCTTTAGTCAGCCAGGGGCTTGCGCCCGCGAAATGCGTGAGTCAGGGTGAATCCGTCGACATACCCGAGCTCTCCACCCACAGGAATGCCATGGGCCAGCCGGGTAATAAGAACGTCTTTACCGTCCAGGCGGTCCGCAATATAGTGCGCCGTGGCCTCGCCTTCGACGGTCGGATTGGTTGCAAGGATCAGCTCCTTGACGCCTTCGGCCTCGATGCGCTGCAGTAGCCGTTCTATACCGATTTCTTCAGGACCAACACCGTCAATGGGAGACAAATGGCCCATCAGCACGAAGTAACTGCCCCGGTAATCGCCAGCCTGTTCAATCGCCAGCAGATCGGAAGGACTTTCGACCACACACAGCGTACCGGTATGTCGAGCGGGGTTCTCACAGATACCGCAAACCGGCGTGTCTGCGAAATTCTGACAGCTATCGCACCGGCGAACACCTGACATGGCACTGTTCAACGCCTCTGACAGCCGCACACCGCCGGAACGCCCCCGCTCCAATAGATGAAACGCCATACGTTGGGCGGTTTTCTGTCCCACCCCAGGAAGACACCGGAGTGATTCCACAAGCTCATCTACCAGCGGGCTAAATGCCATGAAATACCCTCATCCATATCATTAACAATGCACTTTAAGCCTATGGATTAAAAAGGCATTTTGAACCCGGGAGGCATACCCATCCCGGACATCAATCCGGACATTTTATCTTTTTGGTTCGCTTCCACCCGACGCACGGCATCATTCACCGCCGCCGCGAGCAGGTCTTCGAGAATTTCCTTTTCCTCGCTCATCAAGGATGGATCTATCTCCACCTTGCGAACATCATGACGCCCATTCATGACCACCTTGACTAGCCCGGCACCAGATTCACCGGTGACCTCAGCCTTAGCAATCTCTTCCTGGGCCTTCTGCATTTCTTCCTGCATTTTCTGGGCTTTTTTCATCATATCGCCCATACCATTCATCATCTGTTCATCTCCTTCAACGGGAACCTTGTGCGGGCCGGATACTGTCTTCGACTACCCTGGCCTCGAATCGTTCAACAATGGACTTCACCAACGGGTCATTCCGGATGGCGGATTCCGCAGCCTTCTGACGCGCCAGGCGCTGTCGTTCCTCCCAGGCCGCCGGTGTTTTGCCCCCGGTCTCACCCTGTTCTATACGCAGGTTGATGGTGTCGCCGAAGTGGTTTCTCAAGGCGGCGAGAATTTTTTCCTCATGCCGGGCGTTCAACAGGCGGGCATGTCCCTCTTCCATCGTTAACAGGATATTGTCTCCGTCACGGGTGAAAGCGGTGTGGCTGGCCAGGTTCCCTGGCATACCGACAATGCCGAGACTGCGAAAGTCCCGCTCCCAAACAAACTCGCCCGAAAGTTCGGGCTCGGGTTCCCTCACCTGCTCCGCAATCTCGAGCTCTGGCCCCGTCATTTCCGTGGTTACCGACGGATGGGTTGGTTCCAGCCCTGATTCTGGTGGTTGCTGCCTGGGTGCCGGTTCCGGGTTCGATTCCGGCTCCTGGACAGGGTCGGCCTCAGCCAGATATTCAGGCACCGGGCCCGGATCGAACTCGGGCTCCGGCATTGGCGCTGCGGCGGGAGCGGACTCCGGCTCTGGCATGGTTTCGGGTTTCGGGTCTGGCTCCGGCTGCGATGGCTCAGCTACCGGTGGCGGCGCGGACTGCACTGGTTCCGCTGGCGGGCCCGCAGGTGCCGGCGCAGGGTCGGGCTCATCACGGGATTCCGCAGAGCCAGACTGACCACCGGAACTGACGGTTGGTGGTTCCCGACGATCTGTGCCCGGGCGGAAGGCCAACATCCGCAGCAAGGTCATTTCAAACCCCATCCTGGCATCCGGTGTGACCGCCAGATCCTTTCGGCCCATCAAGGCTGCCTGATAGAACAACTGGGCATCTTCCGCGCTCAGTTGACGCGCCAGTGTCTGTACCTGGGCGGCATCACCAAGTGCGTTATCCACGCTGCCCGGCACCACCTGCTCCATGGTGACGCGGTGAAACAGGGACAACAGGTCTGCAAGGATCACACTGTAATCCGGCGCGAAGTCGGAAATACGATGAATCTCGGAGAGCAGTGACGGCCCGTCATTGCTCACCAGGGCATTCACCAGCTTTTCAATATCCCGCTGGTCGATGGTGCCCAGCATATTGCTGACATCGCTGGCTGCCAGCTTCTGATTGCCAAAGGCAATGGCCTGATCGGTAAGACTCAGGGCATCCCGCATGCTGCCATCCGCGGCGCGGGCCAGTAGCCACAGTGCCGGCTCCTCAAACGGGACCTGCTCTGCGGTCAGGACATGCTTCAGGTGGCCGGCAATGTGTTCCGGCGTCATGCGCTTCAGGTTGAACTGAAGGCAGCGGGACAGCACCGTGACTGGTAGTTTCTGGGGGTCGGTAGTAGCCAGCAGGAATTTCACATGCTCTGGCGGTTCTTCCAGCGTCTTCAGGAAAGCGTTGAAGGACTGGTTGGTGAGCATGTGCACCTCATCGATCAGGTACACCTTGAAGCGGCCGCGGGTAGGCGCGTACTGGACGTTGTCCGTCAACTCCCGCATATCATCCACACCGGTACGGGAGGCTGCATCGATCTCGATCAGGTCGACAAACCGGCCTTCCTGGATTTCCTGGCAGCTGGAGCATTCACCGCAGGGTTTCGGCGTCACGCCGGTTTCGCAATTCAGACACCGGGCCAGCAGACGACCAATGGTGGTTTTACCCACGCCGCGGGTGCCGGTAAAGAGGTAGGCATGGTGAAGACGCTGATTTTCCAGGGCGTGGATCAATGCCTGAAGCACATGCTCCTGACCAACCATGTCCTCAAATGTACGGGGGCGCCATTTACGGGCAAGTA
>JAKLLS010000115.1 GCA_022014155.1 Marinobacter sp.
CCTCTGCGGTCACCAGGTCGACTCCCCGGCGCATCAGCTCGACAAGCAGCGCTTCGGCAATCTACTTGAGCGACGTCCTTTCAAAACCTTTCTCACGAAAAAGCCTGGCTGCGTTAAAGACGATCTGTGGCGTCAAGAGGGCCAATGTTCCGAAAAAACAGTTTAGTAAGCTTTTTTGCTGAACAGCATCTGACCGCCTCAACAAGCGCTGTATAGATGTACTGACAACAATAACGAGAAAACGGAGCATATTAATGCCTAAGACTCCCCTTTTTACTAAGGGCCCTACCTCTTGCCTTGCAATCGCAATTCTGTCCGCTGGGGGTTCTTTTCCCACTCAGGCCAGCATGGGCAACATCGGCACCACCTACGGGGTAATGGCAGCCGACGTGGCTACAGCGCAATCCCTGTCTATGTTCAACGATCAGGTGTCTGCCACTTACTATAACCCGGCTTATCTGACAAAAGATCCCCGGGGAGAGCTGACCCTAGGCCTGCTTCATGCAGAACAGGAACTGAGAGCGGATGGCCCCCTGCGGGATGGCGACGTACTCGCCGACTCACCGAGTCAGCATGTGCTCATCGGCATGAAAACAAATCTTTCTTCCTTGACCCGTTTTAAGCACCCCATTTACTTTGGCTTCATCGCGGGAGTAGAGAAGTATGGCAAGGAACTGCTGGCCTTCAGTTCAAACACATCAGAAAGCGGCCAGTTCATGGAGTATGGCAGGGAACCCCTGTTCCTCAATATCGGTGGTGCCACCAACATCTGGCGAGGTATTGACGCCGGAATCTCGGCAAGAGTCACCCTCGAAGCCACAGCCAAGCTGGATACGTTATCGAACCTGGCCGGTGAGACACGACGTGAGCGCCTGTCAGTCAATGCCGAACCCTCTGTAAAGTCGATTCTCAGTACCTCCATCGAGTGGGGCAAAACTTTCTGCCCTGAAAGCGGCTGTTGGTTGAGCGGCTGGGAAACGGCCCTTGCTTACCGGGCAGAATCATCGGCTTCCACCAGTATCGACGCAAACGTCATTGTCGACCAGACGATTCCCGATCCGGGGCTTGCGCTTGCGGTTACCACGATAGACTCCTTTCAGCCGGAAATCTGGGTCGTCGGCACCCAGTATAAAGGTGACGGCTGGCGTATTGGCGGCAGTGTAGAACAACAGAACTGGTCAGGCCTGGAAGATAAATTTACCAGCGACACCATCAAGGATCAGAACAGCCTTTCCCCCGCTGCCCGTATGCAGTTTGACGACACCCTGGTTCCCCGCCTCGGTGGCGAGTACATGCTGAACGACAATTTTACCTTCCGTGCCGGCGTCGCCTATGAAGAATCCCCTCTGAAAACCACCCGAAACCCGGAAATCAACTACCTGGACACAGACAAGATTTCTGTCGGGCTTGGCTTAAGTGCCACCTACAACCGGACCCGTCTTCTGGCCTACCCCGTTCGCGTGGACCTCGGTTACCAGTACCAGATGCTGCAAGAGCGTGACTTCACCATTGTCGACTTCAATGGCAATGAAGAAGACGTTACTGCAGACGGCGATATTCACGTGTTCAGCGGCTCAATTACGCTGAGATTTTGAAGAGGTACGGCATGAAAAAAACCACTATTGCATTGATTGTCACCACAGCACTCGCAGGCTGCGGGGATAGCGGCGACCAGCAGACCGTTACCCGGGCTCCGACACCCGGATCGCTGACATTTACCTATCCGGCTGACAGTACGCCCCCGGGCGGCGATCAGCTCGGTGTCACGTCCACCGTTCCCACAACAACACCTGTCTTCCTGCGTTTCAACAAGTCCATCGACACACCGCTGACCGACATTCCTGACTCTCTGATCCTGAGGGATGCCACCGGGAACGAGGTTACCCTCACAGACGTGATGTTCACTGATGAAGACAAGATGGGGCTTGCGGCAAAGCCGGACAAGGCGCTTGCACCGGGAACCAGCTACACCCTGACCGCAGAGGGACTTCAGGTTGGCGGCGCACCAGTGTCCCTGACCGCGGACGGAATCAAATTCAGAACAGCACCGGCAACATCCGGCCCGCTTCTGAGCCAGACCGAAGGTACCGGATTTGAACTGGCGCGAACCATTCCGGACGGAGGGAACGACTACCCCGTCACGGACTTTACGACATTCCGGCTTCAGTTTACCGAGCCCGTCGACCCGCAATCGGTGGTTTACGGCCAGACCATCCGCCTGGCGGACCATGCCGGCGAACCGGTCAATGCCGAAGTATACGTCAAGGGTCACCGGGTCACGGTGGATCCGGAAGGCTACCTGGATCCGGCCCGAACCTATAACCTGACCCTGACTACCGGCATCAAAAGTGCTCTGCTTGGTGACACCCTGTCCGAAGATCGCACACTGACCTTCAGCCCGACCGACTCCCGCTCTCCGACTGGCAAGCGCCAGATCATGGCCCAGGTAGCTGAAAACATACCAGGCCAACTGCCACTGACGGGTGCCGATTACAATTCGGTAAACCTGAGCTCCCTTCTTCTGGGCGAAGAAAACCCGACCAGTGTCGCCGGCACTGTGTTCGCGGAACTGGGTTTTATTCCCAAGTTTGAGGCGGCCGCTCAGAGCATTCCGTTGAGGATCGACCGGGGCACCTTGCTCACCGGAAGCTCTGTAGAAGTCAGCATCGCGGGGGCTGTGCCGGCCGGGTTCGAGTCCGAAGCCGTCGGGGTTCGCTTTCTCTCGGATGCCAATGGTTTCCTGATACCCAACCCCTATACCGATGCAGTGGATGCACCCCGGGTGCTCGAACTCTACATCGATATGGCCCTGAATACCGGGAACACCGTTGCCAACGGCGCCCTTGGCCAACAGCTCATGCACGTGCAACTGGTGGGCACTGCCCTCGTCGAAGACGGAAAGCTGAGCATCGAAGCCGTTGGTGTTATTGAGCCGGACGTGATGGGCATTGACACAGCCTCAGGCCTGATCTCCTTCAAGCTGAACGGCTTCCGCAACGTCGAAGATGCCCCGCTACAGGCCGACTTTGCGGACACCGCAGCGCCCTTCATCAAGAGCTGGGTACCCGGGGAACACTCCGACATACAGAGGCCTTCTGACCCTTTGATTGTCTATTTCTCGGAACCTCTCCTTCCGTCATCCATCAATCCGGACAATATCACCCTCATCGCCAATGACGGCACCACATCGGCAGAGGTTACCTTTAAATCCCGGCTTGACGGCCCGGCTCTCGTTATCCGGCCAACCGAGCCGTTAACGCATGGCATCGATTATACCCTTACGATGGACGGCCTTGTTGACCTGTCGGGTAATCCGATGACCAGCACAAGCCGTGATTTCAGGCTCGACCCAGCGGCGGCTGTCCCGCCAGCTGACGTTGGTCCGATTGCCCTTACAACCCTTCCTGGTTACCCATGCGCCAAGACGGACATGGATGTCCAGGCCGGGAAGCAGGGGCGGTGCCTTGGTGGCATCACGAGCCAAACCCCTGCGTCCGCGAATTTTGGACAGCGCCCGCTGGATGATTTGCTGCCCATAACGGAGCATTCGGCCAGCGAGCCGATCATCGTTCGCTTCTCACAGGATATCGATCCGGACTCCATTGTGGCCGGCGAAACTGTTGTTGTGGAAAAGCAGGACGAGAACGGCAAATGGAAATCAGTTGAGGGGTACAGCCTGCGCCTTCTCAACGGCCGTGAACTAAGAGCCGTGCCGCTTGAAAGGTGGGAGCCAGGCACAAGCTACCGTTACGTGCTGACCGATGGTATTACCAATCAACAGGGTACCCCCTTGTACACCAGGCTCCTGAGCCAGTACGCCGACCCGGGAAGGAGCCTCGGGGATCTCTCGTCAGGCGGACAACCGCTTGAAAACCGGTTTGTTGCCAGAGATATAACCAGAACCTCCGTGCTTCTGCCGCTGAAAAACCTCCCGAGCAGGGATGTGAATGCTAATCTGAAGCTGGATCCGGAAGAGCCTGATGCAATCAGCGGAATTCCTGAAAATTCCATGAAGCTTGCCATAACGGAGATCAGTAGCGGGGTTCTGGAGGATAACGGGCAGATTGGTTGTGAAGTAGGTGCTGAAGCTTGCGATGAGTTCAAAAAATTCATTTTTCTGACCGCAAACCTTGATGTTGAGATAGTGGGTGAACCAACCGTTGCCGAAGATGGCAGCATGCGAGTGCCTGTGAAGTTGCATCCGTCGGTACTGCTTACCACGCCTAGCGACATCTGGGTCAATCTGAGCAATCAGTTGCTCGCAGCACTTGCGACCAGTGATTTACAGACCTCTCAAGAGTTTGACACCGGCCCCCTCGCCTTGCGCATGCGTTACCAGGGCGAAAACCGCGACGGCCTGATTGATGGCGTGATTCTACAGAAAGACGGTCAGCTGACCTTCGAGACCGAGCTGGATGTTTACCTTGATGCACCGTATCTGAACGTTAGGCTGAGCGGACTGGCGAACACCCGCCTTGAGGATAATCTGCGCAGCTATCCAATTAATGGATTGAAGCTCTCTGGACCGATAACCTTCCTTGATGATGGCAGGATCGTCATAGAACAACGAAATGTTGAGCCGATTGTGCTGTCAACGAGGCTTTTAGGGCGAGCAACTGTGGGCTTGCTTGAAGAGGAGTCTGCAATTTGTAGTATCGGAACAGGTCTTCTTTGCCGCCTATTGGGCGGGGTTGTCGATGGAATTGTTAACGCGGTAATCGACGTCGACACCGACCTGACCATCGGAATTGCCCCGAATGAACTCCACCTCAGGTATGTGTCGCCCTACACGCAAAACTGATTCATAGGTTTCACGGGCTGGCTTCCGGGCTGGCCCTGTTTCCTGTTGAAGGCGAAACCACCTCCTTGGAAACGAGCCTGCTGGCGTCAGCGAGTCAACACTGGCTTGTGTTACGTGCCTCAGCCCATTGTGCTAAGGTCTTCCAAAAGCGGGCCAGATCAAAGCCAAAAAGACTGGCCCCGGTAACAGCGATGGCCTCGGATGCTTCCGGGCCTACGATACGCCCACCTACGCTTATGAGCGCCATATCATCGGCTGTGGGCGTGCCAGCGTGGCAAATCCGCAGTTCAACTGGGTCAATACGCTGCTCGGTAACGCCAAGAACGCGATCACCGGTACGTACCATGCCATCCGCGGGCAGCATGCCCCGCCCTACCTGGCCGAGTTCGAATATCGCTTCAATCGGCACTATGATCTCGAGGCCATGATCCCGCGCCTTCTCGCGGTAGCCGCCAGAACGCCGCCAATGCCGTACCGGCTCTTGACGATGGCTGAGCCTTATGCGTAATCAAGATATTGGCTACTTGCCGGCACTCCTGTCAGGTCATTTATTGACAAGCGGAGGTCATTTAAAGACAACAACATGACGGTAACTCATGACGGCGAAGACGGGTGGTTTGCAAAAACCCGGATGGGACATTCCATCGAATTATTCACGGCTAATTGCCCGTGAGCTGGATTTAACCGCCAAACAACTGCCACGTCTGCTGCAGGGTACTGGACTTGGAATTACGCAATTTCTGACCGAGGACAGCTTGCTTACGGCTACGCAGCAAGTGCGGATTCTGCGCAACGCTCTGGAGCTGTCCGGCCAGCCGGAATTAGGGTTACGGCTCGGCAAGCGGCTAACCCCGGCAACCCACGGAGCGATGGGGTTTGTGGCCTACAGTAGCGCTGACCTCCTCAATGCACTGCAGGCGATTCATACATTCCTGCCCACGCGCGCGAGCTTCATCCAGCTGCATTTGCAGCAAGTCGACGAGCGCCTGGAATGCATTCTGGACTTTCAAGAGTTGCTGGACGATGACATACAACGGTGCCTCTCGGATGCGATGGTCAAGGCACTTTTCGAATTCGGCGAGTTCATAGTTGGTCGCCCCTTGCATGAGGCCGAAATATGCTTCGTCCATCCGAAGCCCGAGTACCACTCGATATATCCAGACTTTTTGTCCGGGCAGATTCACTTTGACTGCGACCAGTTAAAACTCACGTTGCCAACGGCGTTGTGCCGGGAACCGAACGCCGCCGCCAATCATGAAAACTATCGTCTGGCCTTGCAGCAGTGTCAATCCATGCTTGCGCAACTTCAGTCTGATAAGCCGACCTATCAGACCCGACTGAAGAAGATGATGTTGTCCCGACCGCCCGGAACGCTCAGTGAAGACGAAGCGGCGGCCTCTCTGTTCATGAGTAAACGCACTCTGGCGCGCAAACTCAAACAGGAGCGTACCAGTTTCGGAAACATTCGCGGCGAGATTCTGTCCCAGCAGGCCGCGAGCTACCTGCGTGACAGCCAATTGTCCATTGAGGCCATTGCCGCACTGATGAACTATCACGACAGTGCCAATTTCAGGCGCGCGTTCAAGCGCTGGTTTGACCAGCCACCGGAGCGATTCAGGCTAAATGTCAGAGCACAAACCCTGCACCCACCTGATGGGTGACCTTAAAAAGCCACCACTTGCGCTTGTTTAGCCGGCGCCAATGTTTACTCACTTTTATTGATCACGCCCTCCATAGCGATCTGCCAGATCAAATCACCAATGGCGTCGAGTGAATGGGCCCCGTTCGGGTCGAACCAGGTTGCAACCCAGTTGAGCGCCCCAAGGCCGATCAGGCGGAGCAAACGGCCGTCAACATTCTTCCGGACCACGCCCTGTTCAATCATTGTTTCGAGGATCTCAGCCCACAGGGACTCGTACTGGTCACGCAGTTCGATGATTTCCTCGCGAGCCTCCGGGCCCAGCGCCCGCCATTCAAACAGCAGCACGTAAACCGCGTCCGAATCCACCAACAGGGTGCGCAGATGCGCGTTGATACAAAGACGCAAACGCTCAACCGGGTCGTCCGAGCTGGCGTAAGCCGACTCGACCTCTGCGGTCACCAGGTCGACTCCCCGGCGCATCAGCTCGACAAGCAGCGCTTCCTTGCTGTTGTAACGATAATACAGACTTCCGGGCAGCATATTGCAGGCCTCGGCAATCTCCTTGAGCGACGTCCTTTCAAAACCTTTCTCACGAAAAAGCCGGGCTGCGTTAGACAAAACGTCGCCCTGGTCGCCCAGTTTGCTTGCAGGAGTCATCTGTCTGTTAACCATCGCTTAAGTATCTCCTCAGCAAGCCCATTTATTATTCATCGGAGCGGTCGCCACCAGACTCGCTGCACTGATCGTACGCCATTACGCAGGTGGCCTGCCATTTGTCCGCAAACATAGCCTTGACTTTTGGTTGGTTAACCAACCAAAATCCAGCAACAATACTATTCGGAAGACAATGACATGGCAATGATTGATGAAAATCAGCGGTTTCCCATCACTTCCGCCCCGGTACGAAAGGCATGCCAGGCTGGGCAGATCTGATGGCCAAGCCGAACAGAGCTCAGCACAGTAACGCTGTGGCGACGGCGTGGCAGTTCACCGAGCAGGTTCCCCACGGCAGGGAGCTGGGCATGCAGGTCGTCTCGGTAGACCAGGGCCAGGTCTGTATGCGTCTAACCCCGCAGTCATGGATGTTCGCCCAAGAGGATACGAAAGAAATCTGCACCAGCGTACTTTACTCGCTGGCAGACTCCGCCGGAGGCTTGGCGGTATTCGCGGGGGCCCTGGAGTTGATGCCCATTGCCACGCTGGATCTGCGCATGGATTATCTGCGCCCTGCCAGCGGCGACCAGGCCCTGTTAGCGGTGGCTACCTGTCGACATTTAACGGTCGAGGTCGCGTTTATTCATTGTGACATCCTTAGCGAGGGTAATCGTGAGTTGCTGGCGACGGCAAACGCCACCTTCATGCGTAACACTCAGGGCCAGCAATTCCATGCAGGTGGACAAGGAAAGGAGCGCGCATGAGCACGACTGGCGATTCGGCACAACACATCTCAGGCGCTGCGGAAAATGGGAACGAATGTGCTGACTGGCAGGCCCTGCTGGAGCGTATTCCCTACGCACGGCATCTCGGGCTTGAGGTTCAGCGCGGTGATGCAGGTGTACTGGTTCATTTGCCGTGTCGTGAAGCACTGATTGGCAACTTCATGCTACCCGCCCTCCATGGCGGTGTGCTTGGGGCCCTGATCGAACTCACCGCGCGGGTGGCTGCGCAAAGCCAGGATACAGAGACACGTTGCCCGCGCATTCTCGACAGCCACATCAATTACCTCCGCTCCGCGAAGGCCCGATCGACGTTCGCCAGGGCCGACATTATTCGGCAAGGCAGGCGCACCAGCCTGGTCCAGGTGACCTGCTGGCAAGGCGAAAAGAGCAAACCGATCGCCAGCGGTCAGGTTCAGTTGTTGCTCCCGACAATGGCCGCCCAACAAGAAGACCGACATGGACATTAAGCACAACACACCTGAACGCGACGAATTCCGGGCGACGGATGGCGCCGACATCGCACTGTGGCGCTGGCCGCAATCCAAAGCGCGCCCCACGCTGCACTGGGCACATGCCACGGGTTTCCATGGCCGCCTGTACCACCCCCTCCTTGACGAGCTTGCCACGGACGTCAATGTCCTGGCCTGGGACATGCGGGGGCATGGGGCCAGCGCCGGTGCGGCGAACGTTTCGACATTCCGGGGCTGGGAAACCTACTATCGCGATATGACGGCTCTGCTGGATAGCCAGGACGAGCCGGTCTGGCTTGCCGGCCATTCCATCGGTGCCACCACCAGCATCATGGCCGCTGCCCGGCGGCCGGAGAAAGTGTTGGGCCTGATTCTGGCGGAACCCGTGATCATGGATCCGGTGCAGGGCCTGAAGTTGGGGTTGGCAAAACTACTGCGGCAGTCACATCGGTTGTCGCTGGCCGCCGGAGCGGCACGTCGGCGCGGGGTGTTCGACTCGCACACTGCCGCGCTGGACAACTATCGTGGCCGCGGTGGTTTCAAAACCTGGCCCGAAGCGTGGCTGGAAGCCTACGTCCAGCACGCCTTCGTGCCGCAGGAAGATCAACTTCAACTGGCGTGCAGCCCGGAGTGGGAAAGTACGACGTTTGCCCATACCGAACACAACCCGTGGCCGGGTATTCGTCAGTTGCGGTGCCCGGTTATCGCGTTGGCTGCGGAACACGGGTCAACCTTCTCGCCGGCGGCGCAAAAACGCCTGCAGACCCAGCTGCCTTCGGCTGACGTGAGGGTGGTTGCAGGTACAACCCATTTTCTGCCCATGGAGCAGAACGACACCGTTCGCGATGCCATCCTGCAGCTTGCTTTATCCGGATGCCGCGAGAACTGATACTCACACCTGGATTTTTGCCAATCAGGACACCTGCTATGCGCTGTATGCTGACCCTGTTTATCTCGCTGCTCATTTTGTCTGGTTGTCAGCAGTCTTCGGATCCACCCCCAGAGGCCCGCGCCTCTATGCCCTGGGTAAAAACCGTTGTTCTAAAGGAGGCGGCCCCAACTGCGCAGAGATTTTCAGGAACCCTGCGAGGCCGTCACCAAGTTCCCCAGGCCTTTCAGATCGCCGGCCGTATTCAACAGCGCTTCATCGATCCCGGTCAGCGCGTGGAAAAAGGCCGTTTACTGTTCAAGCTCGATACACGAGACCTTGTGGCAACGGCGGAGGGGGCCGCCGCGGATCTGAGACGTGCAGAAGCGGCCCTGGCCATTGCCACCGATGAGCTCCAGCGCCAGCAACAACTGGTAGGACGTCAATTTGTCAGCGAACAAACCCTGCGACGCCTTGAATTGGTCGAGCGCGAGGCGCGCAGCCAGGTGGAAACGGCTTCTGCGCGCCATCAGCAGGCTCAGAATGCTCTGGGGTATGCGGAACTAAAAGCGTCCAACACAGGTGTGGTCACTGAGGTCATCGTTGAGCCCGGCCAGGTTGTGGGTGTCGGTCAAACCCTTGCCGTTCTGGCCGAAGATCAATCACTGGAAGTAGAGGTTTTTTTACCTGAGGGCAGTAACCCGCCCAAGGGCGGGTATCTTCCTTTGTCCAGTGGCGAACAGCTTGCGCTGAGTCTGCGAGAGATTGCCGGGGCTGCCGACCCCGGCAGTCGGAGCTGGCGTGCCCGATACAGCCTGGAGGGGCCCTACCCCTCGTCTTTAACGCTTGGTTCGGTGGTAAGTGTCCGGTTAACACAGAAACAAACCACGGCCAGCCATCGTGTACCGCTGGGTGCCCTTGACGAGAGAGGGCAAACGCCACAGGTCTGGGCGGTCTCCGACGGCACCGTAAACCCCCTGGCGGTCGAGGTGATCGATTTGGGCGAGGAGTATGCGCAGATCAGGGCCGATATCAATGCGGGAACGCCCATTGTCGCGTTGGGGACACACCTGCTCATCCCTGGCATGGCGGTGCGGGAGCTGGCGCGATGAGCCTGCCTAATGTCTCCGCGCTGGCAGTGCGCGAGCGTTCGGTCACCCTCTTTTTTCTTTTGATATCGATTGTTGCGGGCTTCTACGCGTTCTCATCCCTTGGTCGGGCGGAAGACCCTGCGTTCACCGTGCGGTCGATGGTGGTCTCTGTGGTCTGGCCGGGAGCAACCCCCGAGGTGCTGCAGAATCAGGTGGTGGATCGTCTGGAAAAGCAAATCCAGGAGGTAGCGTATTTCGACACCGTTGAAACCACCATTCGGCCCGGACAGGCCACCATGCTTATCCGTTTCCAGGATTATACGCCCAGTGAAAAAATGCCTGACCTCTTTTACCAGGTCCGCAAACGCATGTCCGATGAGAGGCCTACCCTCCCCCGGGGTGTGATCGGACCCATCGTTAACGACGATTTCGCGGATGTGTATTTCTCTCTGCTGGCCCTGACGGCACCCGGAATGCCAATGCGTGAACTGACCCGCGAGGCAGAATCGATACGAGATCGCCTGC
>JAKLLS010000116.1 GCA_022014155.1 Marinobacter sp.
AGTTACCCCCTGATTGGAGTCAGGGAGACCCGTCCCCGACTCGCGTTCCACCCAATTTAAGAATACACTGCGTATATTCAATATGAGAGATTATCCCTCGCTCGCGCACCTGTCAATATTGGGTATACACACTGTATGTCGATTAACTCCACGAAACGTATCTACCGCAAAACCACCCGGGCAAAACAGGAAGAACAAACCCGGCGCAGGATTACCGAAGCGGTCGTTGAGTTACACCGAACGGTCGGGCCAGCGCAGACAACCATTAGTGATATTGCCAACCTGGCGGGTGTCGGCCGCGTGACGGTGTACAAACACTTCCCTGATGACGCTGCAATGTTTCGTGCCTGCAGTGATCACTGGATTGCTGATAACCCACCGCCGGATTTTACTCAGGCACTCACTGAACCGGATGAGTTAAAGCGAGCCGCTGAGGTGTTCCGATTGCTTTACGACTACTACCGCCGTTCCTACGACATGATGGGGAAAGTGATGCGGGATGCGAAGACACTGCCCGCCCTGGCGGATGTGGTTGAAAACGGATGGAGGAAACTCCTGCAAAGCCTTGAGGATGCGTTGATGCCAGCCGGGATGAAAGGCGCCAGCGCACAGCGTTACCGGGCAACGCTTCGAGTGGCTATGGATATCGATACCTGGAGCACATTCTCGGGGATGGGTTTTGATGACGAAACAGCAGCAGAGCTGGTGTGTTGTTGGTTGAAGAAAGATTGAAACACCTGCAAGACCTTGAAAAATCTTTGATACCAGCTGCCTGAATAACAAGGTACGAACTATTTATTGTGTCGACATATTATACACCCCCGCTGTAACAGACTCTCATCCGGCTTTCCCAACGCTGTTTTCATGAAACTTCTTACCCTGTGGCGCTCATTTTGCCTGCAAATCAGAACTGGCAGGCGTGTCGGGTATTGATCAGAGGGTTTGACCATGACATGGATATCAAAGAGGACAGGACTCCTGGCTCTGGCAATAGCATTGAATGGTTGCAGTCCGTCGGGACCCTCATCGGACGATTCAAGTAATGTTGCCGGTGATCAGTTGGCAACACTATCCGGGCGAGCTGCCGTTGGCGCCCCAATCTCCAATGCACCGGTTGATGCTCGATGTAAAGGGGGACAAGGCTTTATCGAATCTGTAATCACCAATGATTCCGGTGGGTTTCTGGGGCAGGTGGAGGCTTCTGCTTTACCTTGCGCCTTGCGGGTTACAGGCACCGGTGAAGATAAAATTCTACATAGCTATACCGACTCGGGCGGTACGATCAACATTACCCCGCTGACGGATTTGATCATTGCCTTATCGGCGTCTATGGCACCGATGGATTGGTTTAACCAGGATGAGCATGCGTCTGCCGTAGGTAGCCTGGAACAGGCCCGGGAGGAGTTTCTGGGCGCGCTACGGAACGCAAACTATAACCTGCCGGACGACGGGTTTGATCCATTCACGTCCAGCTTCGAGATCAACGATGCCGTGGACCAACTGCTTGATGCGTTTTCGGCCGCAATAAGAGACATGCCCAATGTTACTGGCTATCAGGCATTTGTCGATCTGATCTCAAGTGGGAACCTTGCGGCCATTCCCCAGGCACCAACACCGCCGGAGGAGGATGACTCAGGAAGCGGCGATGGTACTGGTGATGACGGTAATAAAGACGATGACAAAGACAAAGACAAAGACAAGGACGATGACGATAAAGGCCTGATTGATATCATATTCGGTTAATGACGCCCAGCGAGTGCCATCGGACGGGGTTGTTTATTAATCCCCATTGTTCAACGGCACTCCTCCTTCCCCCCTATACCATCACTCTCGAGGTGCTAGACTGAAACTAGCGTAGGACGAGCCAGAACCGTCGTCGGACGGGTTGATGGCAGGATGAAATCCAATGGCAACTCATCATCCAAAAGAAGCGAATCCGGAGCTTAACTTACCCGGGGAAGTGTCTGGTGCCTTTCTCTGGGGCCTGAGGGAAGCATTCAGCGCCCTCCACCTGCTACCGGGTGGCAGCTTTGGCCTTTGCAATGTTGACCCCGACCAGTGGTATCCATACTCTCGACTGATTGAGGCTATCCGGAAGATCGAAGCGTTTGCCTCACCTCCCATTGTCATCAGAGCAGCAATGCTCTTCATGCAGAGCTGGTACGAGCATGGCCCAGGCCAGACCATGATCAACTCCGCGCTTGATTGGCTGAAGGCCAATGATACCGGCGGTGCGTACGCAACCGTGGTTCGCGGGGGAACCCCCGACGAGATCGGAATCTGCCGAACCCTGAAGTTTGATGCCGACGCGGGTGTGGCCGTGATAGAAAACATCATGCCCTTTTCGGGGAACTATCTCATCGGAGTTTTTTACGGAGGGTGTATTCTTTTCGATGACATAGATTGTTTCCGGGTCGAACAATCCTGCCACCCCTACCCAGCCAACCCCTTGTTCAATCGTTGCCTCATCACCCTTCATTTCCGTGTTCGTCGTACCGATATCGGTATGCGCATCGGCTCCATAACGTCACTGCCCAATACCTCATTGGCGATCACGCCAGCGGAAGCGGAAGATCTTGCGTGGATGCACCGGGCCCAGTTGTTCCGAAACGAACTGGATGCGCAATACCACATGGCCATTACCGACAAACTGATCGAGTCGCTTGATGAAAGCTTTCGGGTCACCGCCGAGTTGGAGCAGGCAAATAAACTGGCGGAGGCGGCAACCCGTGCGAAGTCGGACTTCCTGGCCAACATGTCCCACGAAATCCGTACGCCAATGAACGCCATTATCGGTCTGTCCTATCTGGCGTTGCGCACCGATCTGAACCAGCGACAACGTAATTACATAAACAAGGTCCATCGTTCGGCGGAAGCATTGCTCGGCATCATTAACGACATTCTTGATTTCTCCAAGATCGAGGCGGGCAAGCTCGATATTGAATCAACGCCGTTCCGATTGGAGGAGGTATTCGACAACCTGGCGGATCTGGTGGGATTCAAGGCGGAGGAACAGGGGCTGGAGCTGATCTTTGACCTGCCCTCCGAACTGCCAATGGCGCTGATTGGAGACCCGGTCCGTTTGGGGCAGGTTTTGATCAACCTTTGCAACAACGCCGTCAAATTCACCGAATCGGGTGAAGTCGTGGTTTCGGCAACGGTGCTGGAACAAAGCAATGAGGAGGCACTGTTTCAGTTTACGGTGAAGGATACCGGTATTGGTATGACCGGGGAGCAGATAGCAAAACTTTTCCAGTCGTTTTCACAGGCAGATACGTCGACAACCCGAAGATATGGGGGGACGGGCCTTGGGCTGGCCATCTGCAAACGGTTGGCTGAACTCATGGACGGTCAAATCAGCGCCGAGAGTATTCCCGGGGCTGGGAGCCGCTTTCAGTTTACCGTTCGATTGCTGAAACAGACCAGGCCGTCGATCGAACAACCTGCGTTGCCCAAAGACCTGGAAACTTTGCGGGTTCTGGTGGTCGATGACAATGCCTCCGCAAGGGAGGCGTTGGGCAATATGCTGCTGGCTTTCGGGATCCGGACTGAGGCATCCGCCACCGGACAGGCAGCGATCGACCAACTGGAAGCCGCGGGCAGCGATCCATACGACCTTGTGCTGCTGGACTGGCAAATGCCGGGCATGGATGGGCTCAGCGTGGCACAGACCGTTCTGGAAAGCCCTACATTGAGGCAGATCCCTACCATTATCATGATTACAGCCTATGGCCGTGAGGATCTGGTAGAGACGGCTGCGCACATGGGCATTAAAGTTTGTTTGGCCAAGCCGGTCACCCCTTCGACGCTGTTTCAGAGCATTCAGGAAGCGTTCGGTCATGCCGTCGTGGCCGCCCGCGGCGATTGCCGGGAGGAAAAGGAACAGGCCGCCATGGAAGCGCTGCGTGGAGCCAGTGTGCTTCTGGTTGATGACAACCCGACCAACCAGGAGCTGGCACGCGATCTGCTGCAGCTGAACGGTCTCAAAGTGGACGTCGCCAGCGATGGCCAGGAGGCGTTGGATTGCCTGAATCACCATGACTATGACGGTGTTCTGATGGACTGCCAGATGCCTGTCATGGACGGCTACACGGCTGCCCGTGAGATACGCAAGCGTGCGGAATGGGCAGATTTGCCCGTCATAGCGATGACCGCGAGCGCCATGCTGGGAGACAGGGAAAAGGTGCTGGAAGCAGGGATGAACGATCATATTGCCAAGCCGATCAACGTGAACGAGATGTTCAGGACGATGGCCAGGTGGATCACGCCTGCCGAGCCGGGGGCATCGCCACGCACTGAACGCAGGGATGAAGGGACAAAACTTGCGGGCGGCGAAAATAGTCTGCCGCATTTTCAGGGTATTGATACCCGCGCCGGGTTGGAAACCTGTGACGGATGGGAGGAGTTGTACCGTAACGTACTGGTCAACTTCGCCGAGTCCGAAAACGACTTTGCGCAACGCTTCAAAGCTGCGTTGGATGACGGCGACGCTGTCACGGCAACGCGTCACGCGCACACGCTCAAGGGCGTGGCCGGTAATGTAGGGGCCAAGTCCCTGCAGTGGGCCGCGGCCGAGCTGGAAAACCTCTGCAGCCGAGCGGCATTGCGTGAACAAATCGATGCTCAGCTACAAATGCTGGATTCCGAACTTCGTCACGTCCTGGCCGGGCTCCAGGCGCTGGAAGCAAAACCGGCAACTATCGCCATAACTGACCACGCTGACCTGGACAACCTCAGGATCAAACTGGCCCGGTTACAGATGGCTATAGAGGAAAGTGATACAGCCGCGACGGAAGCGCTGGATGATCTTCGTGCCCTACCCTGCCCGTCACACCTGAGCACGTCTTTGAAGAAGCTGGGCGCAGCCGTGGAAAGATATGATTTTGACCTTGCCTTAGTACACCTGAAAGAATTCGAGCAGGAACTGACATCCGTTGAGGCTCAAGGATGACAACCGAGACCGGCAAGCAGACGATATTGGTTGTGGACGACACCCCGGCAAACATCGACGTGCTCGCCCGGACTCTTACCAGGGACTATATCGTCAAGGCCGCGCTCAATGGGGATAAGGCATTGAGAATCTGTGCCCAATGTTCGAAGCCCGACATGGTACTGCTGGACATTATGATGCCGGATATGGACGGATACGAAGTCTGTCGCCGCCTCAAGGATAATCCCACTACAAAGCATATTCCGGTGATTTTCATCACATCAATGGATGACATCGAAGATGAACGCGCGGGGCTGGCACTTGGCGCCGTTGATTACATTACCAAGCCCATAAAACCGGCCATTGTTGAGCTTCGAGTGCGAACCCAGCTGGCGCTCTACAATCAGGAGCGGGAACTGGAGCGTAAGGTGCAACTGCGCACGGAGGAGTTGAATGCTTCCCGTCTGGAAGTTATTCGTCAGTTGGGGCGTGCGGCGGAATTCAAGGACAATGAAACCGGTTTGCACGTCATTCGGATGAGCCATTACGCCCGCCTGATTGCCCAGGCCTTGAGCAACAATGACAGCTGGTCAGACCTGATTCTCAATGCCGCGCCCATGCACGATATTGGAAAGATTGGCATTCCGGACAGCATCATCCGGAAACCAGGCCCGCTGACCGAGTCGGAATGGGAGATCATGCGGAAGCATCCGGCATTCGGAGCCGAAATCATCGGCCAGCATGACTCCCCAGTGCTTAACATGGCGGCGGAGATTGCGCTGTGCCACCATGAGAAATGGGACGGCACCGGTTATCCGAGAAAACTGAAAGGTGAACAGATACCGTTAAGCGGTCGCATCATCGCCATTGCCGATGTCTTCGATGCCCTGACCACCAAGCGTCCCTACAAAGAAGCCTGGGACATCAAGGATGCCATTCAATGGATCGACAACCGTGCTGGCAAACACTTCGACCCCGGGCTCATCCCAATGTTTCACCGGGTCATGCCGGAGATGCTTGAAATACGGCAGCGATATGCGGAACCGGATTCGCCAGCGTATCCGTTACCGTCCAGTACTCCCTGTACTTAGTTCCCGGGTCGGAGAATCACCTTGACCATCGCCGTCTGGTTTGTGTTGATCGGAAGCCTGTTGATCATGATGGGTTTGCGGTCGTCCATACTGCAACGTTTTAACCTGACGCAACCCCTGGTTTATCTGGCTATTGGGGTGGTGCTCGGGCCGACGGTGTTTGATGCCTTCCATTTCAACCCCCTGAAAGAGGCACATCTGCTGGAGGTGCTCGCCGAAGTTGCAGTGCTGGTGTCGCTGTTTATTGCCGGCATGAAAATGCCCTTACCGTTTCGTTGGCGGGAGTGGCACACTCCCGTGCGACTCGCCTTCCTATCCATGACCATCAGTGTCGCCCTGACCGCGGTTTTTGCTCATTACGTGCTGGCCCTGCCTCTGGGCGCGGCAATCTTGCTGGGCGGCATTCTGGCACCTACCGACCCCGTGTTGGCGACGGAGGTTCAGGTTCGCCACGTAGGCGATAAAGACCCTTTGCGATTTACTCTGACCAGTGAAGCCGGCATGAATGATGGCAGTGCCTTCCCGTTTGTCATGCTGGGGCTGGCGCTGATAAACGCTCCAGCCAGTTACGAACTGCTGGGCACCTGGGTGCTGAAGGATGTTTTGTGGTCGACTCTGTCTGCGCTGGTTGTCGGGCTGGTGCTGGGCCGGTTGTTGGCGCAGATAGTACAGAAGCAGCGCCTCCTGGACAGCGGAGGCCCTTTGCTGGACGATTTTCTTGGCCTGGGTTTGATTGGTGTGGTCTATGGTATTTGCCTGGCACTTGACGCCTGGGGCTTTATAGCTGTGTTTGTGGCCGCTATTTCTCTCAGGCAATCAGAACTCACGCTGGCGGGTATGGACGACGCCCCCAATAATAAGGCGCACACAGTGCCAGAATCCGCGGATCTCACCGAAATGCCCACGCCGCATTACAGTCCGCAGGTGTCCGAGGGTTCCCTGCTATTTAAAGAACCTCTGGAACGACTGTCCGAGCTGGTGCTCGTCCTGTTGCTGGGCGGGATGCTTTTTGTTGACTCATGGAGTTTCAGAGCGGTCGGCCTGGCGCTGTTTCTATTCTTGGTGGTTCGCCCTGTCAGCGTCTTCCTCGGCCTGCTTGGTTCTGGAACACCCTTCAGGCTGCAAATGCTGGTCGGTTGGTTCGGCGTGCGCGGGATCGGCTCGATCTATTACCTGATGTTCGCGATCGTTTTTGGCCTGCCGGAAGACCTGGCTGTGGAGTTCATCCACATTACATTGGTTGTTATCGTGCTCTCGATCATCATCCATGGCTTAACCGTCAGGCCAATGATCCTGAAATGGTGGCCGTAGATTTCACGCCACAAAGCGGGGCAAAATCAGAGACGTCAGCCAAGATAGGGTTCCGGCCATGACCGTTTTATTTCAACTGGCAACGCCCCTGCCCGAGGCCGAGCGCAACGCCAGACTCTACCGGGGGGAGCTGATCGTTTTCCGGGGGTTTGATGCGATGGCTCAGCTTACCGATAAGTTGCGCGCGCATTGCATCAGCCATCTCGGCAATGAGCCGACCGTTGCCAACCAATCGATGTCGTCCATCGACATTGAGCACGCCGCCGAGTCGTTACGCGCTGCAATCCGACAGGACAGCGATGTGGCTGTTGCGTGGCGTCAGGTGCTGTTTGCTATCAATACGAATCTGGACGAGACATACGGCGACGGCGTTGTCCTTCGTGTCCAGCCACCCCAATCAGGTATACAAGGCGAGCGAACCAAACCGCTTCGTGCTCACAGGGACACCTGGGGTTCCAATCTGCCGGCACAGATAAATTGGTGGGCGCCTCTCTACGAAACAACGCCAGAGCGAACCCTGGCGCTTTTCCCAGGTTTTTTTGCACAGATCGTCGAGAATGACAGCGCGGACTGGAGTTTTCAGGAGATGGTGCAGGCGCGCCGGATGCAAAGTACTCCCGGTTACCCGCTTCTGCCGACGGCGACAAAGGCACCGAACTGGGACGACGCTCTGGTGATCAGTCTGTTACCCGGTGACCTGCTTTGCTTTTCAGGTGCCCACTTGCATGGAAGTGTCCCCAACACAACGGGCCTGACACGATTGTCTTTTGAAACGAGGACGGTGAATCGCAGTGATATGGCTGCGGGTTTGGGGGCGCCCAACGTGGATGGTTCGGCGCCGTTCATGACACCCCAGATCTTTCGGCATTTACTGAACGGACAGAAGCTTGGGGAGCTGGAGAAACTATAAGGTAACCGCAGCGCTAATTTCTTGGTCACACCGGCAATCAGCACCTACGCTAGAAACATCACTCACGGAATACGCCAAGCCATGTGTTTACGCCCTATCTTGAGAGCGGTGGCACAGAGCTCAAGGCGGTCGCTGAGGGATTAAGCCCGGGGGAACCACCCATGAAGCATGTTGCCATCATCACCGGCGCCAGCCGTGGAATTGGGGCCGCCACAGCAAAGCTGCTCGCCTCAAAGGGATACGCGGTGTGCGTGAATTATCGCTCCCGGGTTGAACAGGCTGAGGCAGTGGTATCAGAAATTGTCGCCAACGGCGGCAGCGCCCTCGCCTTTCAGGCCGATGTAAGCCAGGAACAGGACGTCATCGCACTGTTCGATGCCACTGAACAGGCCTTTGGATCGGTAACAGCCTTGGTGAATAACGTTGGCGTGCTGTTTACCCAATCGCGGTTGGTGGATATGGACATCGAACGCTTTAACCGGGTGATGACCACCAATGTCACCAGTTGCTTCCTCTGCTGCCGCGAAGCCATGCGGCGGATGCCCGATGGGGGCGCTATCGTGAACGTCTCATCCCTCGCCGCCCGTACCGGAGCCCCGTTCGAATATGTGGATTACGCGGCATCAAAGGCAGCCATGGATGCGTTGACCAAGGGGTTGTCAGCCGAGGCGGCGGAAAGGAAAATTCGCGTAAACGGCGTCCGCCCCGGGTTTATTCATACCGACATCCACGCCGATGGCGGCGAACCCGGTCGGGTTGAACGGCTAACGCCATCCATTCCCCTAAAACGTGGCGGCCAGCCGGGTGAAGTAGCCCACACTATTGCCTGGTTGTTGTCCGACGAGGCTTCGTATGTGACCGGGTCGCTGCTGGATGTTGCCGGGGGACGATAAACTGCAAGGAGCATTTTGATATGAAACAGATACAACCTGATTTGTGGCAAACAGAGACGGAGAACCCCGCCCCGGGTCTGACAACCCATGCCTACCTGCTCACCCGGGATGGTGGGAACGTGCTCTTCTACAACACCGGCCATCGGCATGAGATAGACAGCATGGCTGAGCTTGGTGGCGTGGCGTACCAGTATCTGAGCCATCAGGACGAGTTGGGCGAATCGCTGAAGCAGATTCGCAAGCAATTCGGCGCCAGTTTGGGCGGCCATGCGAATGAGCTGGCCAAATTCACCCCTGTCTGTACTCCGGATATTTTGTTCGACAAGCGCGAAGTTCACCTGGGCAATGTCGAAGTAATCCCCACCCCGGGACACACGCCGGGAAGCACCTGCTTCCTTGTGGAGTCCCCTCAAGGCAAACGCTATCTTTTCACCGGCGACACGCTGTATCTGGGCAAGGACGGAACATGGCAAGCCGGCTTCATTTCCGGTTACAGCGACCGGGACACCCTGATTGAGAGTCTGAAAATTCTCCGGAATTTCGAACCGGATATTGTGCTCTCCAGTGCCTTTGGTGGCGACCCCGGTTTTCAGGAAATGTCGCGCACCGACTGGTGTGGCCACGTTGACCGGGCCCTTGAGAATCTCCATGAACTCTGACAACGATTAACCAAGGGCACTGTAGTGAAACAAGCTATAACGACATCCCGGGGCCCCATTTGTTTCCGTCACTGATCACCAGTATCGGCGCGTTTACCATCGCCGCCGTGGTCATTACCACCGCCGGCAGCCGGCTGGCACGGGTGGCGGATGAACTCGCTGATCGAACCGGGCTGGGCGAGGCCCTGTTCGGTATTTTTTTGCTGGCCGGTGTCACGTCATTGCCCGATTTTGCCGCTACCCTGAGCGCCGCGCTGGATGCCCGACCGGACCTTGCCATGAGTAATGTTATGGGCAGCATGGCGGCGAATCTGGTGTTCCTGGGCATCGCGGATATCATTTACCGTAAAGCCAACCTGGAACATGCGGCGGCCTCGTCCACCAACCTGATGCTGGCTGCATTGTTGATCGTGCTTTTGGCCCTGCCCCTGCTGGCAATCGCCAGCCCGCCGGTTTCGCTTTGGGGAGTCCACCCGATCACACCGGTAATTGTTGCCGCCTATCTGTTCGGTCTGCATCTGGTACGCAGCACGGACAGCAAGCCCATGTGGATTCCCCGCCTGACTCACCATACGGTGCCAGACAAACCCGATATGGATCTTCAGGGGAGCCTGGCCAGGGCCTGGCTCAGTTTCATCGGCCTGGCGGCCGTGACGGGACTTGCGGGTTGGGTGCTGATGGAAAGCGCCAAAGTGATCAGTGACGAGACCGGGCTGTCGGACACGCTTATCGGCGGCCTGTTTACAGCGCTTGCCACCTCATCACCGGAGCTGGTCACGACCATCGCTGCCATTCGCCGGGGCGCACTCACCCTCGCGGTGAGTAACATATTCGGCACCAACTGCTTTAACATGTTGGTGGTAGCCGCAGCTGATGCCGGCTATCCAGGCGGTTCCATCTATCACGACATGGCACCGATACAGATGACCTGGGGACTGATCAGTATTCTGATGACCGCGATCCTGCTGATGGGCATGGTGCGGCGACAGCTCTATGGCATCGGCCGGATCGGATTTGAGAGCGCCTTGAT
>JAKLLS010000024.1 GCA_022014155.1 Marinobacter sp.
GACGATTTATGCCCTCACTAATGCCTCGTAAATCGACTCGGCAGGTCAGATCAGATCATAGCGGCTGAAGGGAATAAGCGGCGTAAACATACAGATCCGGTAGCTTCTTGCGTTAACCAAACCTGAACATGTCCCTCATTGTGCCCGAAGAATCGGGCACCCGGCCGCGCTACTCAAGGACCTGCAAACCTGAACCATCTCACCGGCGCCCGCTGCTACGATATTGCTTCGTCCAACGATGAAGAGAATCCGCGATATGACTTTCCAGAATCCATCAGAAGCAATGACCATTCAACGGTTGCTCACCCGCAAGGATCAACTGCATGAGAGCCGACTTGAGGACTGTCACATGGAGGCAGAACTGAGTGACGGTGAGATCATCATCAGACTTGAACGATTTGGTCTGACCACTAACAACATCACTTATGCGGCATTCGGGGATGCCATGGAGTATTGGAAATTTTTCCCCACCGGCCAGGATGAGTGGGGACACATGCCTGTATGGGGTATTGGCCGCGTCATTGCTTCAGCGGCCGATGGCGTCCAGGCGGGAGAGCGATACTTCGGGTACTATCCGATGGCCACGCACCTGAAACTGACCATCGATCAGGTGACCCCGCGCGGCTTTGTTGAGGTATCAGAGCAACGCCAGGGCTTGCCGGCTGCCTACAACTACTACACCAACTACGCGGGTACCGACGCCAACTCACCGGAAAGCGATTATCGGATTTTGTTGCGCCCCCTGTTCCTCACCTCGTACATGCTTTCAGACTATCTGATCGACAATGACTTTTTCGGTGCCCGCCAGATCGTCATTTCCAGCGCCTCCAGCAAAACCGCATTCGGCTCGGCGTTCTGTATTCACGGGAATACCGATGCCAGAATTATCGGACTGACCTCGGGCAGAAACCGGGCGTTTGTAGAAAGGCTGGAATGCTACCAGTCGGTCGCGACCTATGATGAACTCCCATCGATTGATCGCGACAGTCCCACTCTTTACATCGATTTCTCTGGTGACAGTCAATTGCGAGAGCGTATTCACCAGCACTTTGGCAACAATCTGGTGCACGACTGTTATGCAGGGTCGTCGTCCAACCTGGAATTCAATTACGAGAGCATTGACGATAACAACGGCAAGACCCGTTTCTTCTTCGCAGCCCCTCACTATCGTAAGCGGGTCAAGGAACTGGGCGGACGTGCGGTATTGACTGCCATGGACGCCAGGCAGGCGGAGTTTATTCAGGCTTTGAGCAATCCGGACGCCCCCTGGGTCAGCCTATGTTTCAGCGAAGGTTTTGAAGAGGCAGCGCAGGTCATCGAGCGTTTATGTCAAAACAAGGTGGGGCCTGATGAGGGTCACATTGTGCTCTTGCCCTGACCGGAGGGGGCACCGACCAGGCTCAGGCACATGGAATACGTTGTGTCGAGCCAGTCGCCAAGCTCCCGGGCGTCTACCTGGGCCAGCAGGCGATAGCGGCGGGCGCCCCATACCATGGTAAACAGGGTCCGAATCGCTTCAGGGGAGGGCGGGTTGTCCAGATCAGGCCAGCCAGACACAATCTCGATCCAGGTGTCCGACAGTTTTTCGAAAGCCCGGCGATGATGTGTTTCCAGTGCTATTTGCCCTTCCTGCAGGAGCATGGTGCGATCCAGGTATGGGGCCTCCGGGTCGGCTCCCGACGCTATCTTCACAAGCTCAAACAATCGTTCTGGCCAGGCAGCATCGCAGAGCAGCTGGTCTTTAGCCCTGACCCGCTGAATGTCCCATTCGATACAGTGCCGGACATAGCCCGACAATAGCGCTGTGGTGTTCGGGAAGTATAAATAGATGGTGCCCACGGCGAAGCCGGTTTCCTCGGCAATGGCCCGTGTGGTGACCGCCTTGGGTCCCTGCCTGCACCAGATCCGCACAAAGCCATCATAAATAGCCTGAACCGTGAACCTGGCCCTGTCCTGTCGCGGACGTTTTCGGGGAAGATGTACAACCTGTTTTTGCTGCAAACTGTTGTCTCCCTCATTTGCAGGGTTAGTGGCGGTATACTCTGTACAAACTTTAACCGTCCCCTCAATCAGTTCCAAGTTCTTTGATACCCGCCGTTGGGTAATGTTGGTAGCTGGTCACCCGGTACTGACTGCGAGCGTCTGCGACCAGTGGCTCAACCAGCCTGCTAAACTGCTGTTGAGGAAGCCATGCTGGATAGTGAGAATCTTGTTCGTTCAATCACTCCAACATTTTTTTCCTGTTTCGGATACGATGGTCGTTTGATGTTGGCGAACAAGCCAAGATTTAACCTGGGGAATATGATGAGCAAGAAACCCGCAAAAGTTACATTAACGACTGCCACGATTGAGGAGCAGACGGCTGCTTTTTTAAAATCCGGAGGGGTCATTGAATATGTGGGTAAAGGTAAAAGTGGACAATATGCCTCCACAGGTTCAAAGCAGATTGACCTGAAAAGTAGCTGATGAGTTCGGAGCCTGGTTGTAGAAAGTGCTCCGGTTTTCACCAACTCACGGGCAGACTTGCACGTCATCACCTAGCGCTAGCTCACCTCCTTTAACCACCCGTGTCGTAATCCCCCCATGCCCGCGCATGGCGTTGTAGCCGCCCGGCCCGAGTGCGGTTTCCATCTTGCTGCAGGGGTGGCACAGGCCCGTGTATTCCAGGACCACACCACCGATCCGGAATGTTTTGCCTTTCAGGGCCAGCAGGTTCAGGCCTGAAACCACGATGTTGCGCCGGAAAACCTCGGGGCCAATGGCTTCCCGCCCCAGGCAGGAGGCGATGGCATGCAGGTGCTCTTTCTGGATGAGGGTGACCTGTCGCTTGCTGGTCGCGCGGCCGTTGAAACGATCGCCAGCCAGGCCTTTGCCCGGGGTGACCGTCACGCTGTCGAGCGCTTTCATTGCCTCACCACGGGCGGGGCGGATGCCAATCCATTCCACGTGGCCGCACTGGGGGAGGGTGTCGAGCAGGCTTTGTAGTGGGGTTGGTTCAGTCATTGGCGAGCGCTCGCACACATCGAAGAAACAGCTCCGCCGAGAAAAACCGGTGTTCGCCGGGCCGCTCTGCCACGAATAGCTGGCCACCGGATTCGCGGATTCCGCCCTCAATCATCAGGTTGTCATTCAGCTCAAAGTCTTCAATCGTGTGGCCCCGTTCATCCAGATCGTTTGCGCCTGCCCGTTCCCGGTAGCGCCGGCTGTCCAGGGTGAATCCGAAGGCGGGCTTGCCCTGGCCGATCATGTAGCCCACCTCGAACACGGTGCCGGGGTCGGCGCTGATGCCGCGAAAGGGCGTCAGATTGGCGATGATGGCATCGCAGCTGTCCATCAGCTCACGGTTGGCCTGGTAGATGCGGTGCCCGCGATCGGGTTTTGCGTCGTTCTCTGAAAACGCCAGCTCGGTGTCCAGCGGGTCTACACCCTCGAATCCGTATTCCTGGAGCAGGCGTTTTTTCTCGGCGACGATGGCCTGGTGCTCTCCGGCCGGGAAGAAGACTTCGGGACCGGCGAGGTAGATGCGTTTTGGCTGTGTCATAGGCTGCTCATTCGCTCAGGTTCAATCGGGTTCGGGGGCTCCGTTTCGTGCGGGTGGTCTGCTCTTCCACGACACGGAGCCATGGGCGTCTGCGGGTTACCAGGTTATGGGCTAGTATAAGTCCAGAATATGGAATCAGCGTTTCCCAAATTTACAGGCCTCAACTATGGCGTACAGAGTTGTCACCCTGAGGAACTACGGAGGCCCGGACGCTCTCCAGGTTGAGACCATTGATGAGCTTCCGGAGCCTCGAGAGGGAGAGGTCCGCGTTAGAGTTCTGGCGTGCAGTGCGGCTTACACCGACACTCTGATCCGACGGGGCATATACCCTGACGTCCCTAAAAAGCCCCCCTTCACGCCCGGCTACGACATGCTGGGTGTTGTTGATAAATTGGGTGCCGGGGTCACCTATCTGGCCGTGGGCGACAAGGTGGCCGAGCTCACGGTCATCGGCTCCTATTCCGAGTACATGGTTCTTTCAGCGGATCGACTCATCCGTGTTCCCCAAAACGTCGATACTGCCGAGGCGGTTTCACTGATTCTGACCTACGTAACTGCTTACCAGATGCTCACACGTTCGGCAAAGGTGCAGCAGGGCGACAGCGTTCTGATTCATGGTGCTGGCGGCGCTGTGGGACGTGCTTTGCTTGAGTTAAGTGCTGTTTTAAATCTCAGGATGTATGGCACTGCCTCGAAGTCACAACATGATTTGCTGCGATCCTTGACTTGCGTGCCCATAGATTACAAAGAAGAGGATTTTGTTGAGTCAATCCGGAGTGTTGAACCGCAAGGTGTAAAAGCAGTTTTCGATGGCATAGGCGGAGATAACCTCAAGCGCTCTGTGAAGGTCCTTTGCAAGAATGGCACGCTCGTGGCCTTTGGTTCGTATTACGCCAGCTCATCAAAAGATTTAATCAGAGATTTTCTGCGTGTGAACTTCTGGAATGCCGTTCCATGGCGACCCTCGGCGACCTTCTATTCCATTGGCGCCTGGCACCGAAAACATCATGATTGGTTCAGAGACGACCTGACGACACTCTTAAATTGGCTTTCCGACGAAAAGATCAAGCCCTCCATCAGCAGGAAAATGAAACTGGAAGAGGCGCCTGTCGCTCATGATCTATTAGATAAAGGGTTGGCCAAGGGGAAACTCGTGTTGATGGTTGGCGAATAACGAATATCCGGAGCATTCTGAATCCCTGATGGGGGGCTGGTTTCTGAGCCGAATAATTACCATATTCGGCTCAGAAATTGATTTGATAAGGCCAGTGATCTCAGTCGCTCAGGTTCAATCCCATGTCCCAGAAGTCGATTTCCAGCCGGGTCGCGTCCCGGAAGATTCGGGTCAGCTGCTCGAACCGGGTGGCGGACACGTCGGCCAGTCGTTCATCCAGCCAGTGAATCTCCGCCTGCATGGCGTCCTGGAACTCGTCGCTTTCATACATGGCGATCCAGGCATCGTAGGGGTTGGCGTCGCCCCGAATGGTTTCCGCGCGGCGGTTCAGCCAGTTGGCAATCTCGCCATAGCCCACCATACAGGGGGACAGGGCCACATGCAGGTCCAGCAGATCGCCGCGGTTGCCGGTGTCGAGCACATATCGGGTGTAGGCGAGGGTGGCACGGGCTTCCGGCAGGTTGGCCAGTTCGTCCTCTGAAATGCCCCACTCGTTGCAGTATTGGATGTGCAAGTCCAGCTCGGTATCCAGGATCGCCTGCAGTCCGTCTTTGGCCTGCCGCAGATCCGACAGGGTCGGGCTTTTGTAGGCGGCCAGGGCAAAAGCGCGGGCAAACTGGATCAGGAACAGGTAGTCCTGTTTGAGGTAATGCTGGAATGCCTCCGCAGCCAGTGAGGCATCGCCCAGTTGCCGAACAAAGCTGTGCTCGATGTAGTCGCGCCATTCTGTCGGGCAGTGCTTTTTGAGGTCTTCAAACTGATAGGGCATGGAGTTGCTCTTGTGAAGGGTTTAGTCGCATTATTCCAGAAGTCGGGGGCTTTGTTCGAGGGAGAAGTGCCTTGAATCAGAATCGGCCTGGACCGGGAGGCTTATCATGCGTATCACGAGTGTGGAGGTGTATACCGCCGGCCTGGAATACGCCGGCAAGGCTTATGCTTTTGCGGGTGGGCGTTCACATAAAAGGTTTACCAGTACCGTGGTCGTGCTGACCACGGATATGGGCGTTACTGGTTATGGCGAGGTTTGTCCCTGCGGTCCCAACTACATGGCCGCTTTTGCCGAGGGGCTCCCCTCGTGCCTGTCTTTGCTGGCGCCTGTTGTCATCGGAGAAGATCCACGCCAGACCTCTTTCATCTATGAGCGCATGGATCAGGCGCTGACCGGACACGCTGTTGCCAAGGCTGCCATTGATATCGCCTGCTGGGACATACTGGGCAAAGCGGCGGGACTGCCCGTCTACACTCTACTGGGCGGGCTCCAGATGCCCTCCATGCCTTTGCACCGGATTGTTTCTCTGGGTGAGCCGGAAGAGATGGAAGCGTCTTTGCAACGCTATCGTTCTGAAGGGTTCCGGCACATTCAGATCAAGCTGGGGCATCGGGTTGAGGAGGACATCGACCTCATCCGGGCTCTGAGCAAGTTCAAACACTCCGATGAGCTTTGGGTTGGAGACATTAATGCAGCCTGGCGGCGGGATCAGGCTGTGCGATTTTCACAGGCGATCGACGGGTTGGACCTTTATCTGGAGCAGCCCTGCCGGGGCTATGAGGAATGCCTGTCGGTCCGGCGTCGGATAAGGCATCCAGTCAAGCTGGATGAGAGCCTCAACTCCCTGGCCGATGTACAACGGGCTCTCTGCGACGATGCCATGGATGCGATGGCTCTGAAGGTAAGCAAGTTTGGTGGCCTGACCCCCTCCAGAATCATAAGGGATGTGTGCGTGGATGCCGGAATACCCATGACAATCGAAGATGCGTGGGGCAGCGGCATAGCCACGGCAGCCTATGCCCATCTGGCGGCGAGTACACCGGCCAGGGCTTTGCTGAATACAACGGATCTTCACAATTACAACACGGCTCAGCTTGCCACCGGTGCCCCCGAAGTGTCCGGTGGCCGAATGACGCTGAGTGATCGCCCCGGGCTGGGCGTGACTCCGGATTTCAGCATGCTGACACTGCGTGACGTCTACGAGGCATAAAGAAAATCAGGAGCGGGCATCATGGTTATTGGCTGATCATGTCCAACGCCAACAGCTCCTGCAACATGCTATAACTCAGCCCCCATATGCAGTAATCCTGATATCGGCAACAGGGGAGTTTCAAGGTGCCAATAGGCGTGCGCCAGGGCAGTCTGCTCTGGTTCTCTTTGGCTGCGAGGTAGTCGAGGGGAACCCACACTACTCGCTCGACTTCATGGTTCAGCGTGACAGGCTGTGTTCCCTGCCACTCGTAAACGTAGGGCGTGACGACCATCGGTCGCCAGCGGCTGTGATGGCGGGTAATCAGGTCAGAGAGCCGGGCCTGGAAACGGCCATGGCGCATCAGGTCGACACCGGTTTCTTCGAGGGTTTCCCGTTCGGCGGCTGCTCGGGGCGTGGCGTCATTCGATTGCATGCGCCCCCCGGGAAAGGCCATGTCCCCGGACCAGGGATCGCCTTCCCGACGGGCCCGCTGGATAAACAGCAACTCCACTCCGCCATCCTTCGTGCGCCGATAGATTAAAGCGACGGAGGCGCGGGTCAGGCGCCGCCGGAAAGGTAGCTTTTGGGGGCGCAAGGATGGCGCCCAGCGGTTTGGTGTCACAGAGTTCTGTCCTTTGTTGTTCGCTGACAGTCTACTCAGGCAAAGTCGTATTTTCCGCCTTTTTCGAGCGCTTTCTGGTAAGCCGGTCTGGCGTGCACTCGTTCCACCCATGCGGTGATATGAGGCCGGTTTTCACCAACGATACCCCGTGCGACTGAGGCTTCCAATGGAAAGCTCATCTGAATATCCGCCGCGCTGAGGTTATCCCCCAGAAACCAGGTGTTTTTCGCCAGGTGGGATTCGACAAAATCCAGGTGCGTCTTGATCATCGGGCCGATGAACGTTTCAGTGGTTTTGTCGGCAATGCCTTTGGCCACCGGTTTTACAAAAAACGGCATCGGGCTGGTTTTAACCTTTTGAAATACCAGGCGCATCACCAGTGGTGGCATCAACGAGCCTTCGGCGTAATGCAGCCAGTAAGTGAAATCAAGCCACGCCTGGCCGCCGGTCTCCGGCAGCATGGTGTCTTTACCATAGGTGTGGGCAAGGTATTCGATAATGGCGCCGGATTCGGCCACCACCAGATCGCCGTCGGTGATCACCGGTGATTTGCCCAGTGGGTGTGTTTTTTTGAGGCTTGCTGGTGCCAGCATGGTTTGGGGATCACGCTCGTATCGCTGGATCTCATAGGGCACGCCCAGCTCTTCCAGCATCCAGAGAACGCGTTGTGAGCGGGAATTATTGAGGTGGTGAACTGTAATCATGCAGAAACTCCGTTCGCATCAATAGAATTGGCAGGCTAGCAGAGTACTCCGCAAATGGCCTTTTGGTTCACCACCACTGTGCGCTGATTCACTAACTTCGGTTTCGGACTGCTGCGGCATGACGTTTGAGGTCTGTGATGATCTCGGGCACTTTGAGGGGCAACACTCTGAGGGCCGCTTTTAAAAGGTAAATGAAGAGATTCATCCGCTTGTACCAGAGCACTTGGCGAATCTTTTTCTTCATTGGGCGGTAGCCTTCGAGGTAAAGCTCTTCCAGGCAGTCGGCGTTGTTGGTCAGGCTGTAACGGCTCAGATCCAGCGGTACCGCTATGTCTGCTTTTTTCAGTTGCTTGCGGGTATTGAAGTCGATACCAATGTTGATGGCGTTGCTGATCACATCAAGTGTATCTTCCGGTTTCGGGTAGCGGCCGACATGGCTGAGATCAACCGCGACGATGATGCCCGCACCCATGCCCGCCAACGGCGAGATCGGGACATTTTCAACCAGCCCGCCGTCGACCAGAATGCGACCATTCACTTCCACCGGAACAAACAGGCCGGGCACAGCCATGGAGGCACAGACAGCGTCCGCCAGGTTGCCTTCTCTGAATATCAGCTGTTCGCCGGTTTCAATATCCGTTGCGCAAATGGCGAGGGGGATGTCGGCATCTTCAATCCGGCAATCCCCCAGATCCCGATGGATCATCTCCCGAATGGCATTGGTACTGAACAGCCCGCCGCGCTCCAGGGTGAAGTTGAGAATCTTGGACAGGTTCAGGGTTGAGCCAATGGAAAGTATGGACTCTGCCGGGCGGCCGAAGGCGTAATAACTCGCGACCAGTGCGCCCACACTGGTACCCGAAATACAATGAATCCGGATGCGCTCTTCTTCGAAGGCCTTCAGTGCGCCAATGTGCGCAATGCCCTTGGCGGCGCCGCCCCCCAGGGCGAGACCGATACGGGTGTTAAAGGGATTGAGTTTCATGCAGTAGTGCCAGTTGATGTTATGGAGGGAAAGCTTCGAGTAGATATTAACAGACCTGGCCCACCTCACTCGTTGATTGTTCTCGATTAAACCTGTGCCGACTTTTCGTTAGCGGTACGCCTTTGCATTCTTCGGAGTTCGTCCCCATAAACCCGATAACAACCCACAGCACTGGAGGTACACAATGGCGGAATCATCACTCAAGGAACAGTTGAACAACGCGGTAAAAAACGCGATGCGGAACAGGGATAAAACTCGTCTTGTTACCTTGCGTATGGCCCAGGCCGCGGTCAAGCAGATCGAGATTGATGAGCGCCGCGATCTGGAGGACGAGGATGTTCTGAAAGTGCTGGATAAAATGCTCAAGCAACGCCGCGATGCCGCCAGTCAATACGATGAGGCCGGTCGCGAGGAGTTGGGCGACAAGGAACGGGCGGAAATGGTGATTATCGAGGAATTCATGCCCGCCGCCCTGACCGAGGATGATCTGGACGGTTTGATTCGCATGTCCATCAGCTCGACCGACGCCCAGGGAATGCAGGATATGGGGCGTGTTATGAACCACCTGCGCCCCCAGGTTCTTGGTCGGGTCGATATGGGGCATCTGAGCAAGAAGGTGCGGGCCGCGCTGGCGGGCTAAGAGCCCGCGTTCTCACTGATTTCTGCGAGGCCTGCCGAAAAGCACGCGCAACTCATCCTTTGCGGCCTCAAGATGGTCTCTTTGCTCCGGGGGGAGTTGTTTACCCGCCCGGTTGATGTAAAACGTCAGCATCGACATGGCAGACCGATATGGATCCGATTTGCGACGCTTGCTCTCTTCGGCGGACTTCTTCAGGGAGCGCGCGATTTCCCGGGGATCTTCAAGGGCAAACACACCCCGCTCAAGGTCGAGGGCATCGCTGGAATCGGTCACCTTCTGCGACCAGTGTTCAGATTTATCCATAACCCACCTCCAGTCGTGTGTCGAGCATTCCCGAAAACCTTTCCTCCGATATCTTGAATTGTAAGAGAAGCGGCCTGAATCACACCATTGTTCGTCCGGGGCAGTTGACCAATGGAGAGGGTGCAGACTCATTCGCCAAACCTGAAAAGGCTTGTATCTCTACACGTGGTGCGCTAGATTAAATTGTGCACAAGGTAATCGCGAGCGAGTTATATGCCAGAACTTGAGTCCAAAGAACATTCGGTTCCCGGAACAGACCTGTTGACGCTGGATCGGCAGATGTGTTTTGCCCTCTATTCCGCTTCCCTGGCCATGACCAAGCTGTATAAGCCGTTGTTGTCGGAGCTGGGGCTGACCTATCCCCAGTATCTGGTGATGTTGGTGTTATGGGAGCGTGATGGCATCAGGGTGTCTGGTCTGAAGGAGCGTTTGCATCTGGATTACGGCACCCTGACCCCGCTGGTGAAGCGGCTGGAGAAGCAGGAGCTTCTGGTTCGGCAGCGTTCGCCAGAGGATGAGCGGCAGGTCATCCTTCGCCTCACGCAGCGGGGGCGTAGCCTGAAGGAAGCCGCGCGCCGTATACCCGAGCAGGTGGCCGGTGTATCTGGCTGCTCCCTTGCGGAACTTGAAGAGCTGAAAACCCAGCTCTGTGCCTTGAGAAACCGATTGCACAGTCATCTGGACAGTCATCCGGAAGAGCGCGCCTGAGAGTGGGCGTTCTCATCTACATCCAAAGCAAAGAGGAAAACTTTATGTCTATCGAACAAGTTGCATACCGTGCATACGCAGAAGCAACCGGTGGTCGCGACGGCCGGGCCGTCTCGTCAGACGGTGTTCTTGATGTGGAACTGGCGACCCCAACGGAACTTGGCGGTGCCGGCGGTAAAGGAACGAACCCGGAACAGCTGTTTGCGGCCGGTTACTCCGCGTGTTTTATCGGTGCGATGAAGTTTGTGGCGGGCCGGGATAAACTGAACATGCCGGAAGATGCGTCCATTGAGGGTGTTGTGGGTATTGGTCAGATTCCCGGCGGATTTGGCATCGAGGTGGAGCTGCGAATCAGTCTGCCGGGCATGGACGAAGCAACTGCCAAGCAGCTGATCGATGAGGCCCACAAGGTGTGCCCGTATTCCAACGCCACTCGCGGAAACATCGACGTAACGCTCAACCGGGTGGGCTAACCCCCGGTTCTGCGGAACCATTTGCTCTGTCTGGTCGATCTACCAATCGAGCCTGATGCTTCCCAGAAGGGCATCGCCCAACCGTAGATCCAGGGTTCCTGCGTCCAGATCCCGATATCGGACGCGGGTATCCACACTCGCGCCAAGTCCCAGAACCACCGCGGGCCACAATGCATTACCTGAGCTGATCCGGTATGTCAGCTCCGCTCTCCACTCGCGCAGATAAAGCGCGCTTTCGACTTCCCGGGCTTTATCAAGAGTGGCCCAACGATCCCCCACGCGTTCCAGTCGTAGCTCCCAGCGGTCATCGGGGCTTTGCCATCGCAGTATGACAGGTAGGTCCATCAGCCAGTGGCCGTTTGCATTTACGTGCTCCCAACGCATCCTGGGAAGCCAGCGGAAAGAACCGAAGCGATGATCGCCGCCGACCCCCAGGCTCAGGGGCGAGCCTTCATCCACTGCCCGGAACATCGCCATACGGCCATTCAGCACATCACTATGAAAGGTTTGATCCTTGAACATATTAGATGTACCGGCAAAGCCAGCCCGCACTTCCACGCGGTATAGCCGGTACTGCCATTGGCCGCCGAAGGTCAAACGGTGCAAGTGGCCGTTGTGTGCCGGTTCGCCGGTGCGAATGCGCAGAGGCTGATAATCGTAGTCAACGCCGAAATCGCCCACAGCGCCCCGCCGCCCCCAGCCCAGCCCGCGCTGAGCACGGGTTACCTCGGTGGCCGATGGCACATCTTCCGGCCAGTCGTAGGCCTGCCACTGGCGGTACAGCAGGTAGAAGTCACTTGAGGCCTGAACGGTGCGCGGCTGGGCCGCGGCGGCTACCAGAAGAACCACCAGAAGAAAAACGCACGATTTTGCGCGAGCTATGATTTGAGCGCGCCTGAAAAACAGCAAGGAAAGCTGGGAGTGATTTCGCATTTCAACTCCAAATCCTTCGACCAGTTCAAATCCGCTTGGCGAATAATCCTGTCAATGTCTTACAGCCACTCTACTGATGACACTAGCATGAATGTTAACGGAGAGGCCGACTCTGAGTTCTTCGAAAGCTCCGAGCTGGCGGATGGGAGTTCAGGGCACTAAGCGCGGATATTCGGGCTGGTTGACCCCGGCGAAAGCCGGGGTTTTTGCATTTGGGTACCCGATGACTACTCTTGCGCAGGCCAGGTTTTCAAACTAGATAATGGGCAAACAATAAAATTGCGAGGTGCATCTGCAGTGGATGCAGGTTGGTGTCCTGTTAGTTAGGTAATCACTCAATTAAACATACGTAGAGGAAGGATTTCTCATGAAAACGTGTTTATCGATTATCGCCATCAGTAGTCTGATTTTGTCGGGGTTGGTGTCTGCCGCTCCCCAGAGTAAGCCCAACGGCCCCTGGCTCACGGACGAACAGAATGTGTCTTTGGCCGCATTGCGCAGTTATGAGCAGCTTTGGCACACGCTTGAGCAACTGGACCGGTCAGCCAAAGGCGAGTTTGTTCTTTCAAGTGCTCCGCGTGTCAGTAATACAGGCCGGGAAATCCCCGTAGTTACTATTGGGAGTGGACCTCGGCGGATCATGATCATAGCGCAGCAACACGGCAACGAGTACGTTGTGAGTGAGGCGATGATTGAGTTGGCCAGGGACCTTTCCAGCAACTCGAAACAATCCAGTGCCATACGGGATGCCCTGACGCTTACCATTGTACCCAGAGTCAATGTCGACGGGTTTGATGCCAGTGTCGAAGACGCTTTCGGGAATACGCCACCATGGCGTCAGAACTACGACCCGTTCTGCGTTACAGGCCCTTGCCCTGCCTTCTATCAGCGCGGGCGGGGTTATGACGTTAACCGGTACCATTCGTTTATTGAGGATAGCCCGGAGGTCGATCCCTATGTTGGAGGTCCCAATCCTGTTCCTGAGTCGGTTGCCATGCGTTTGTTGTTTGACGAGTTTCAGCCTTCGGTGGTTATCGATTTTCACCACCAGGGCTCCTACGTTGATGCCGATGGCAAACTGATTACCGGATCGACGATGTGGCCCAATGCCACCTCGGCGGCTGAGGCACTTGGAGTGGTAGATCAGTTTGAGGACGGAGTTGAACTGGCGAAAAAAGTGGTCAGTGTTATGGCCACAGAGCTTGATCAGTATGGTTATGCCAATCTCACACTCTATCCCGGAACAACCACGCCTGGAATCGCCCGTAACGCCTATGGACTGTTGGGGGCCGGCTCGGTGTTATTCGAGATGCGTGGTGGCATCGGAACCAAGGGCAACGGGTACATCACCAAGACCGCGTACAGTGCTGCCAAAGCCGTCGTGGCGGCCATGGCCGACGGAACATTGTTCGACGCCGATATCGCGATTGCGGAGAACCTTCCTCCCAGGGGGCCGGGCATTGGCGCTCCTAATGAAGAAGCAGAAGAGGTAGAGTAAAAGGGTAACAAGGCCCACCTCCGGACTGGTCGTACCTGATCCGGAGATGGGCACAACCAGGAGATCCGCCATGCATGTGTTCATTGCAGGAGCCAACGGGCAAATCGGGCAATACCTGTTGCGGGAAATGGCTGACAGCGGTCATGAGGCTCGGGCCTTGATCCGCCACCCGGGGCAGGGCCCGGAATTGCAACAGTTGGGCGCTACGGAAACCGTGCTGGGTGACCTGGAGCATGACTGCAGCGAGGCCATGAGAGGCTGCGATGCGGTCATTTTTACCGCTGGCTCTGGCCCCCATACCGGGCCGGATAAAACCATCGATGTGGATCAGGACGGCGCTATCCGACTGGTGGATACAGCCAGGGCTATGGGTATAAAGCGTTTCATCATGGTGAGCAGTATGCGAGCGGAGGAGCCGGAAAAAGGGCCGGAAAAAATCCGCCATTACCTTTGGGCGAAACACAATGCTGATGAGCATCTGAAGAACAGCGGCCTGAATTACACCATTGTTCGGCCGGGGCGGCTGACCGATGATGACGGAACGGGCAAGGTTGCGGTAAATGCGAGGCTGGAGGAATTCGGTATGATTCCGCGGCAGGATGTTGCCCGTGTGCTGATGGCGGTGCTGGATGCGGACAATACCGCTGACTGTGTCTTCGATGTGGTGTCCGGCGACACGCCGGTGCGTGAGGCACTGGCAAAACTGTAAGGGCTGCCGGGCCCTGCTGTATTGCGCCGCCGGGCCTGTGAATTACGCTGTCTTTGTCTTAAGCTTTTAAGGAGATATTTGGCCAGCCCAGGCGGTTTTCAGGAGCCTATGTCCGACAAAGAGCTACGCACCAAATCCGATAAACAGTCTATCGACGAGTTTATCCACCAGGTCCGCAAGCTACCTGATCAAGGTAGAGGGCAGGGTCGGCTGATTTTCGCGCTGGACGCCACCGCGAGCCGGGAGGCGACCTGGGATCAGGCCTGTCACTTGCAGAGTGAACTGTTCCTGGCGACCCGGGATTTGGGCGGCCTGGCCATTCAACTTTGTTACTACCGTGGCTTTGGCGAATTCAAGGCTACGAAATTTGTCACCGAGACCGGTCAGCTGCTGAACCTGATGAACGGCGTTTCCTGCCTGGGTGGTCGCACCCAGATCAGTCGGGTGTTGGCACACGCCGTGAAAGAAACCCGCGCAGAGGCCGTCAAGGCTGTGGTGTTTATCGGGGATTGTTGCGAGGAGCCGGTGGACGAACTCTGCCACACCGCCGGTGAACTGGGCATGCTGCGAACCCCGGTGTTCATGTTCCATGAGGGTGCCGATGCCCATGCCAGGGCGGTATTCCAGCAGGTGAGCAAGCTGTCTGGAGGCGCCTACGCCCCCTTTGATCGCAACAGCCCTCAGGTTCTCAAGGATCTTATGGCCGCTGTTGCGGTCTATGCTTCCGGGGGAGCCAAAGCCCTGCAGGACTTTTCCAGCCGCAGTTCCCCGGAAGTCAGGCGCCTGACCCGGCAGATCCGATAGCGCTTGTTTCCATCCATCTTCAATCCATCAATGGGCCGGTGAGCCCGGAGTATCTGAGTGCCGCTAACGCTACTGGTTATCTTGTTGTCGATTGTCGCCTGGATCTGGCTGCGCAGTCTGCCGCCCAGCCAACGCAATCCGGCCATTCTCAAGCTGGCGTTGATTGTCGGTATCGCGATTGTGGTTGTGCTGGCCGTTACCGGCCGGTTGCATTTTTTGTTTGTGTTGTTGGCGTTTCTTTATCCGTTACTGCGCCGGGTGCTGCCATCTTTATTGAAGGGAGGCATGGCAGGGGCAGCAAAAGCCAGGTCGGGCAACCAATCCCATGTGTCCAGCGACATTCTCGAGATGACCCTGGATCATGACTCCGGAACCATGAGCGGCAAGATCCTGAAAGGCCCCATGGCCGGGCGGGAGCTGGCGGATCTGGGCGAAAGCGAATTTATCGAGTTGCTACGATACTGTCGGGCGCAAGATGAGGACTCTGCCCGGCTGCTGGAAACCTACCTCGACCGCCGGTTCGGAGACTCCTGGCGTGCTGACGATGAGGCTGACGGCGGGCAATCCGGCGACAGTGGCCATTCCGGCAACACCAGCGGCCCTCTGACCGAGAGCGAAGCCCTGGACATTCTTGGGCTGGAGCCCGGTGCCAGCAGGGAAGAGATCATCCAGGCCCACCGCCGGATGATGCAGAAAGTGCACCCGGACCATGGTGGCAGTAACTATCTGGCTGCTCGCATCAATGAAGCCAAAGAGTACCTGCTGAGCTGATTGCTTAACGCTGAATCGCCAGGGAGTTTTCAGGAGCGGCCCGGGAAGACCACACGGGGTATGGGATGCCCGCCAGCCGGTTCATGAAGAATGCCTGCATCAACAGAATCAGTACGCCACCCATCAGGACGGACAGTTGCACCGGGTTGGTCATAAGGCCAAGGGAGACGATCAATGCCGTGGCTCCTGCGGGAGGATGCACCACGTTAAATGCCACCATCAGGCAGCCTGTGAGACCCATGGCTATCGCGGCGGCGCCCACCCGGCTGAGATCCACGCCGGTCAGGAAAGCGGATGGAGCGTCTTGTAGTCCGAACAGGTAAAGGCCAGCCAGTCCCGTCAAGGCACCGATAAAATGCCCGCATAGGACATTGCGGGGGGAGGCGGGTTGCGCCAGAGGCACATGAAAAAGGATAAACGCGGTGGCGCCCAGTGAAGGGAAGATAAATGGCTCCTGTGTAACCAGAGCCAGCATGGCGACCAAAGCGATACTGACACCGCTGTTGATGAGGTTGAACACGGCCATCACGATCTTCGGGCTGTAGCGTGACATCAATCGCTCAAGGTGGAGTGCCCGCAGCACTCCGCTGACCAATTGCCAGCGCAGCTTTTCGTTTCGAAGACCCATGATACACCTTTGCACCAAAAAGGGGCGTAACGCTATGCGACTCCCTGATATTTATCAAATCGTTAATTTCGATGAGGGTTATCGGTTGGTGTCATAGAAAACCGGCTGAATTCCAATTTTCCCTATATCACCAACCCCGTAAGCGTGCTAAAAAGTGTTCGCCCAGCGGAAGTCAGTGTTTTTCGAGCGCCCGGGCACTCTTCCGTTCATCAGGATACCAGCATGTCAGATAAATTTTTCTATAAAGGCCGGCAGGATGCGCGCCAGCACCACACCGCTCATGGCGGCTTTCAGACCAAGGCCAGTAAAAAGAGTGGCAGCCGGAAGTACCCGCTATCGCTGGTGGTTACCAGTGAGGCGCGCAAGCAGGAGATCGAAGCCCAGGTGGCCGAGGCCAATCTGCACGCCGACATTACGGTTGATACCCGCGAGGGCGCCGTTGAATCCATCGCAGAGCTGACTGCACTTTTGAACAAAGGCGCGACGGTTACCACGGCGAAAATGCCTTCCCGTAATGACCCGTGCAGCTGTGGTAGTGGTGTTAAATTCAAGAAGTGCTGTGGCGGGCAGGGGATCACTGATAAATAGATCTGATTTTTAACGACGAGGCCAGCGCTGATTTTAGCTCACCGTTTGTGCCGTTGCCCATTCGCAGAATTTCTCCAGCGGCATCGGCTTGGCAAACAGGTAGCCCTGCAGCCGGTGGCAGCCCAGTTGGGTGAGAAGCTCCCGGGTGTTATTGTCCTCCACGCCTTCGGCTACGGCTTCCAGGTTGAGGGTATGTGCCAGTTTCAGGGTGGTTTGGACAATTCCCAGGTCATTCTGGTTCGAACACATCTGGCTTATGAAGCAACGATCGATCTTCAGCTCGTGGATGGGCAGGCGGCTCAAATAGGCCAGGGAGGAGTAGCCCGTACCAAAATCATCCAGTGCAATCTTGCAGCCGCTGTTGGCAATCTGAAGCAGGGAGCCGATCACTGCTTCCATATTGTGCATCATGGAGGTTTCCGTCACTTCGAAGATCACGCGATTCATTGGAATGGCGTGTTCCCTGATCTCTGCCAGTGCAAAGGACACAAAGTGACTGTTGGTGAGATTCTGAACCGACAGGTTGATACTGCAGGTAATGTCCAGTTGTCGTTCCTGAAGTGTCTGCATGATTCTGCAAGCCTGGGGCATGATGGAGCGTGAAAGCAGATCCATCAGGCCGGCATTTTCAGCGATCTCGATCACTTCCCCGGCGGGCACCGCCCCAAAAAGCGGGCTGTGCCAACGCAGCAGCATTTCCGCGCCCACTAGCTGCTGGCCAGTGCTGCTCATTTGCGGTTGCAGGTAAAGCTCCAGTTCCCCGGCCTTGATGGCTGGCGGCAGGGCGGTTACCAGGTCCAGGCGCCGTCGTGCGAAATCGGAGATCTCGTTGTTATAGACCTGAACCGGAACCTTACTTGATTCGCTGCGGTCCCGTGCCGCCGAGGCATGTTGATACAGGATCTCCGCGCTGTCGCCATGTTCCGGGGCAACAGCCACGCCACAGTGTAGATTCATGAAGACAGGCAGCCTGACAGCATGGACAGAGATTTCATGATGACCCACCACCTGTTCGATGAGGGACTCTAGTGGTTCCTCCAACTGCGCGAGGTCGATCAGGAAGGCCGCTGAGCCAAACTCGGGAATCGCGATGTAGGCGCGCTGTCGGTTTTCCAGGCAGACCACATTACCCAGCTCCGCCAGCGTATGGTTGAGTTTGTTCATTAACTGACAAAACATTTCTTCTGCCAGCCTGTGGCCCATGCTGGATGCTATGTCTTTGATTTGTGGATAGTGGACCAGCGTGAGTGCGACCTGGTTGTTCTGGCTCATCATTGATTGCAACTGTTGATTGAGCAGGGAGGCATTGGGCATCCTGGTGGTCGAATCGTGCATGGCCTGTTCAAGGGATTGCATTTCCAGATCCCGGACCTGTCGCTCGGCCATCTGCTGTCTCCGCAGTGCGGCCAACTTGCGTGTCCGTTCGTCCTTGATGCGATGGGCCAGGGCAAAGGAAAGCAGCAGCACCTCTGCGGCAGAGCCGACCTGCATGGCATGATTGGTGACGAAGTTCACCGGGATCAAGTTGAAGACGTTCAGTAAATACAGAGCGGTCCCCAGGGCAAAGGTAGTCCAGGCCAACACGAAATAGCGGGCAATGGCGACGCCGGCCTTCAGGCCCGCCAGACCCACGGAGATGAGCAGCACAATCACCAGGGTGCCCAGCAGACCGGCGAACAGCGCACCGTGTATGGGGGAGGCCCAGGTGTAGACGATCAGCAACCCCGCCAGTACGGCCGCAATCTTCATGCTGCGATCCCAGCGGGAAGAAATGTCCTGCCATTTCAGGAAACTGCGTGCGAACAGCAAGGCAAACAGAGACACAAGTGCGGTGCTGATGGGCAGGGCATAACGGGTCAGCAACGGCTGCCCGCCCCAGATCCAGGCGCTGCCGACCCCGGAGATGCAGAGCATCAGCAGGCTGATCGAGCCGATGTACAGCACGTAATAGCCGTAGGCTAAATCCCGGATGGAGAGAAACAGGAACAGGTTGTAGACCACCAGGGCAAACAACACGCCGAAATAGGCTCCCCAATAGAGGCTCTCCAGTGAAAATCGATTCAGCAGGTGGTCCTCACGCCAAAGCTCGAGCGGCACTTGCAGTGACGTGGCCGACCGCGCCCTCAGGAACAATTCCACCTGGCCGTTCAGGTCACGCGGTAGTGGCAGGGCTACCTGGTAGCTGTGGGCCTGTTCCCGCTGGTTTTCGGTCTCCCGGCGACTGGTGTGGTAGATTGCTGGCCGTTGTTTATCACGCAATATATAGAGATCCACCTCCTCCAGCAGCGGATATGGAATCACCAGGTACCACTGGCGGGACAAAGGTTCCGGGATGGTCATGGATGTCCTGAGCCATACTGATTGGTCGGTGAATCCCAGGTTCAGTACGCTGTCATTGTGCTTTTTATGCCACTGTTCCCGTTGCAGGGCCTGATCAAGGGGCAGGTCACTGTTTAAAAAGTACTCGATGTGGTGGTTCAAGCTGTAATGGACAGCTTCTTCCTGAATCGTCAGTTCCTCGCCGCTGGCGGTAAGGGCGAATAAAAGGGATATCGCCACGAATCCCGCTGACCATTTGTGGAGTTTCACCATGGTGCCTTCCCGTTCATTCTATTCGTCCAGGGGGCTGACCAGGCGGCCGGTGAAACCGAGAAACTCGGCTTCCTGACAAAAGGCGGAAAAATCGCCTTCCCCCACATCCGGCTGGCGAAGCAGGACCAGTGCCTCGACCAAGCACCCGGGAATATCACGGTTGTTCCAGGCCGGCATTCTTGGCCACATCAGGAATTCCTCGTGCGACAGCACCACCTTTTCCACCGCGATTTGACTTTCCTGCAGGCGTTCCCGGGCGGTCAGGCTGATGCAGGGATGGGTATCATCTGCGATCAAGGCGCCCGGGGTTATATGGTGGCGGAGCTCCAGCATGGCATCGCCATGATGGGTTAAACCGATGTAAAGCTTTTCGCCCTGTAGATGGGCCAATGAGGAGGTTTGCAATACCGTGCCTCGTTCGGTGGTTATTTCCTTGTCCTCTTCATAGCGCGGATCAAACCCAATCACCTTGTCATACAAGCCGGTGAGATCCTGGCACACTGCATTGCCGATGCGCCCGGCGCCGCCAAGCACAACAATGCTGGTCTGCTGGCAGTATTGAGGGCGCTCGCGCATTTGCCGCGCCACGTCCCAGATCATGTACCGCGTTCCCAGGCTCCCTTCCACAAGCGGATCGGTAATCTCGATTCCCGCTTTCATGACAAAGTTGGGGAGCCGTCCGACCAGGGCGATCCGCTGTACGTTGGGGTAGCCCCGTTGCAATCGATCCAGGTAAAGCCGGACTTTCTCGGAATCTTCCTGTAACTCATGCTCGAGGAATTGCGACGCCACCAGCAGGCCGCGCATGTCCGCATTGCGGATAAAACCAAGCACCACATTGGATGGCATACGCTTCGCCATGCGAGGTGTAAAATAGGAGCCTACCTGTTGTTTGTTACCGTATACCGCGAACAGGAAATGCGGTCTGGCCAGGGCATGAATAAGGGAGCGCAAGTAGGTGTTGGCCAGAAATATCGCCAATCGGCGACTGTTCCTCCAGAGGGCACGCTTACTTCTGGCTGCCAGGCGTTGCCAGGTGGGGGCAGCGCCATAGAGTTTGTTCAGCTCGTTATCGGAAAAGCGTCTGCGATAGAACTGCAAACCAATGTGGGACTTTCCGGTGTGCGCCACTGTCGCCGTTACCTTCATACCGGCCTTGCCGGGGAAATCGACGTCAATGACCTCACCGGGGCGGATATACACCCGCTCCGGCCGTTTCAGGCGTAACCCGCTTGCCGAAATATCCAGCGTAGTGGTTTCAATGGTGTGATTGGCATAATTCAGAACGACCGGGACCCGGATCCCGGATCGCAAATGCCGGCGATACTCTCCATGCATCCTTATCATGGTTTGTCCCTGACGCCCTGTCGAAACGGATACTCACTTCCAGTCCCTAGTCTGGACCAATCTGCTGAAAGCCGCCATTTATTAACACTTAGGGCATAGAAGGGCGCATTAAGTTTCCACTTCCGGCTATATAACCAATTCCATAAGCATGCTAAAACGTCTCCCCCGGCGGACGCCATGGAGCGTCTGGGTTCTCTTCCGTTCATCGGGATGTCTGCATGTCGGATAAATTTTTATACAAAGCGCTGTGGCTGAGGGGAATTCTATGATTGTTTGCGGAGTGGAACTGACCGGCAGTGATGCGGTGGTGTGTTTACTGAACCTGGACCGGGGGCAGTTCAGTTTGCCGGAGTGCAAGGTGCGTAAGCTGTCGCTGAACAAACACCACAGCCGGGAAGACCTGAAGCAGTTCCAGACGGCTTTTGCTGAATTGATGGCTGAGTACCAGGTGACCAGCGTTGCGATCAAGGAGCGGATGCCGAAAGGCAAATTTGCCGGAGGCGCCATTAGCTTCAAGCTCGAGGCAGCCATTCAGCTGATTGACGGTATTGAGCTGGAAGTCAGGTTGCTCCCTCCAGCGCTGATCAAGGCTACGCTGGCGGACAATCCGCTGCCGATTCCTTTCGCCGAGACCGGTTTGAAGATCTTTCAGGAAACCGCCTTTACTGCCGCCTATGTGGGGCACATGGCGAAATGGTAGCGGATCAACTGATCATGAGTTAGAGGCGTTGGTGGTCAGGCAACTCAGCGACAAGTCTTTTTCCAGCCGATAGGTGTCGAAGTCCCGGGCCAGAAACAGTTGGCCCTGATAGTGCTGCATGGCTTCGGCGGCTAGTTGGTTGATATGGGGCGTGCCGCCCGGTCCGGACTGGTAGCGGGAGCTGAAGTGGGTCAGTACCAGGTTGGGCAGGTGCGCCTGTTGCGCAAACCGGGCCACCTGTTCGGCGGAACTGTGTTGCGGCCAGGGGCCGACCCGGTCGGCCACGTCCTGGGTGTAGGTGGCCTCGTGGATCAGCACATGGCTGCCGTTGCAGGCATCGCTCAGCAGCTCCGGGTTGTCGTTGTCTCCGGCCACGATCAGGCGGCGGGCCGTGCGGGGAATGTGTGTGTAGTCTTCACTCCTGAGCAGGCGGCCATCCTCCAGCAGTACGTCCTGTCCTTTCTGCAGTTCGCCCCAGCCGGGCCCGGGTTCCACGCCATCCGCCCGGAGCTTGTCCTGCAGCAGTTGTCGCTTCAGGTTCCGTTCAGTGAACACATAGGCGCGGCAGGGCACCCGATGGGACAGCGCGACGTTGGTAACCCCGAAGTGTTCATCCTGCCAGTGAAAGTCCGGTGCTTCGGAATCGATGAAATTCAGGGGATAGCTGAGGCTGGAGTCGCTGTTTTCGATCACTGTATTGATAAAACGCTGTACCTGGACGGGGGCGATGACATCCAGAGGTTCGGTGCGGCCAAGCATGGAAGCACTGGTGAGTAGTCCGGGCAGCCCAAAGGTGTGGTCGCCGTGGATATGCGTAATGAATATGGCCCGTAATTGCATGACGGAGTATCGGGTGCGTAGCAACTGGTGCTGGGTGCCCTCACCGCAGTCCACCAGGTACCAGGGTTTGGGGCCGGAGCGGCACAGGGCCAGGCCGGTCACGTTACGTGCTCGTGTCGGTGTTGCGGCGGACGTGCCCAGAAAGGTGAATTCCATTGTGCCTCAACTTCGTATCAGGAGTGTCATTGGCCCTGCAACCCATGGCGGGCACCATCCCCATGTGGACAATAGCGCCTTCATTCAGGCGGAGTCCAGATACAAATGGCACGAGTTACAGCACACGATGGCGCCAGGCTGAAGGTGCGGGAAATCGGGCGTGGCCCGGTGGTTATCCTGCTTCACGGCTTTGGCATGGACAGCCGTCACTGGTTACCCATCATCTTGCCGTTGGCGCACCGGTTCCGTTTCGTGCTTCCCGACCTGCGAGGGTTTGGTGGGTCTTCCCGTCTGACCTGTAGCGAACCCTGTGTGCTGACCAGTCATGCCAGGGATCTTGATGCGGTGATTCGTGAATACAGCATTGGCGAGCCGGTCGGGTTGGGCGGTATTTCCATGGGGGCGAGCACGTCATTGCGCTATATGGAGCTGTTCGGCTCACGCGCGGTCCGTCATTACGTCAACATTGACCAGTCACCGCGCATTGCTCACGGTCCGGGCTGGCCCTGGGGAATATTTGGTGAGCAGGGGCCCCAGCGAATCCGTTCCTGGTGGCCGTTGCTGGAGCAACTGGAACGAATCGATCCCGAGACGCCATTTGCCGAGTTGCCAAAGGCCCTGCGCCGGCAGTTTCATGCGGATCTGGCAGACTTCATGGAAGTTGCCCTCAGCCGTCGCTGGATGAAATGGGCGGCCGGGCGTTTGATGCGTATCCCCGGTGTTGCCCAGCAGCTGGTACCCGTCGACAACTGGTACACCCTGTACCAGCACATGCGGGCCTACGCCGAACGGGAATACGACTTCCGTTCATTCCTGCCTGAGCTGCTCGTGCCCACCACCGTGCTGGCTGGTCGCCGCTCGGAAATGTACCCCTGGCCAGGTCAGGCTGTCATGGCGGACCTGATCCCCGACGTCAGGTTGGTGACGCTTGAGAACAGTGGCCATGTACCGTTAATCGATCAACCGGTGTCCTGTATCAGGGCGCTTGGTCAGGCGTTTCAGCCCGCCTGACCATTTTGCGGGCGTCTGAATGGCGCCGTCACCCTCCCCATCTTTGACAAAACTCCCCGCCTTGCCAAAGCTTGTAGAGGGCAATTAGCTGGTTCGTGATTGTCTGATTGCCAATCATGGAAGGTCTCCTCATGGACAACGTTGACGATAGCTCTGTTATCACGCGGGAAGGCTTGCAGTGTTTGCTGGATGCGTTGGCGGAGCGCGGGTATACGGTTGTTGGGCCGACCGTTCGAGACGAGGCCATCGTGTACGAAGAACTCGCCCGTATCGAAGCGCTTCCCGCGGGCTGGACGGATGAACAGGACGGCGGCCACTACCGACTGAAACGGCGTTCGGATGAGGCGTTGTTCGGATACGCCGTGGGGCCCCACAGTTGGAAACGTTTTCTTCACCCACCCAAAGTGTCCCTGTGGCAGGCGACCCGCCACGAAAACGAACTGCGCTTTGTTCCCGCCCGGGATGAACCGCCCCGATACGCTTTCATCGGGGTGCGAGCCTGCGAACTGGCGGCCATCGGAATTCAGGATCGCGTGCTGATGGGGGACGAGTACGCCGACCCCCATTACCGCTCACGCCGTGAGGAGGCCTTCCTGGTGGCGCTCAATTGCTCCGAGGCTGGCGGTACCTGCTTTTGCGATTCCATGGCGACCGGGCCTGACGTCAAAGAAGGCTACGACCTGGTCCTTACTGAATTGCTGGATGATGACAACCACCTGTTTCTGATTCGGTCAGGCTCAGAGGAGGGGGCGGAAATTCTGGCCGAATTGCCCCGGGAGCCTGCGACAGAGACCCATCAGGCAGCGGCTACTGCCGTGGTGGAGAAAACCCGCAGCCAGATGGGCCGGAGCATGCCGCAAATCGCCATTCCTGCCTTGCTGATGGATAACCTGGAGCACCCGCGCTGGGATGAGGTTGCCGACCGGTGTCTGAGCTGCTCTAACTGCACTATGGTTTGTCCCACGTGCTTCTGCACCACTGTGGAAGATACCTCGGATCTGGAGGGGGTCACTGCGGAGCGCAGCCGGCGCTGGGACTCCTGCTTTACGTCGGACTTTTCCTATATTCATGGCGGCAGTGTGCGCAATTCGACCCGGTCCCGCTATCGTCAGTGGATGACCCATAAACTGGCCACCTGGGTGGATCAGTTCGGTACTTCGGGTTGTGTCGGTTGCGGCCGCTGCATTACCTGGTGCCCGGTGGGTATCGATATCACGGAGGAAGTTCGTGCCATTCACGATGATGTGTCATCGAGGGACAAGGAATGAAAAACATTGCCCAGATCGTCTGCGAGCATCCGTTCTTTCACGGTCTGGATGGGGAGTTCTGTGATCTGGTCTGCGGGTGTGCCCGCAATGTCCGGTTCAACCCGGGGGACTACCTGTTCCACGAAGGCGGAGACGCCGATTACCTGTATCTGATCCGCTATGGCCAGGTGACCCTGGAAATCGCGGTGCCGGGAAAACCGTCGGTTCGTTTTCAGACCCTCCATGACGGTGATCTGGTGGGGGTATCCTGGGTTCTGCCCCCCTATCATTGGGCCTACGATGCCCGCGCCATTACGCTGACCCGTGCCATTGCCATGGATGCCCGCTGTCTGAGGAAGAAGTGTGATGATGACCCGGTTCTGGGCTACGACGTCCTGAAACGCGTGCTGCCGATTCTGACCAGTCGGTTGCACGCGACACAAATGCAGATTCTCGATGTTTATGGCGCTCCGGAGCAACCCGAGTGATGTCAGGCGACCTGATGATACCGGAGCCGGTTCGGGTTCTGCGCCGACAGCAGGAACTGGCGACTACCTGGACGTTGGAGCTGGAGTCGGGCCCGGCCGGCCACCGGCCATTTCTGCCGGGGCAGTTCAACATGCTTTATATATTTGGGGTGGGGGAGGTGCCCATCAGCCTGAGCGGTGACGCCGGACAGACAGAGACTCTGAGTCATACCGTACGGGCGGTGGGACCGGTCTCCAACAAGTTGGCGGCTTTGAAACCGATGGATACGGTTGGCCTGCGCGGTCCGTTTGGCGTCGGCTGGCCAATGACGGCAGGCGAGGGCGCGGATCTTTTGATTGTGGCTGGTGGACTGGGGCTGGCCCCGCTGCGACCGGCGATTTATCACGTGTTGCGCCATCGGGAGAGGTACGGTCGGGTGATCCTGCTATACGGTACACGCAGCCCCGACGATATCCTCTATGCCGGGCAGCTGGAGGAATGGAGCAAACGTCCGGACGTTGAAGTTCATATTACGGTGGATCATGCCGGTGGTGACTGGCCGGGCAAGATTGGCGTGGTTCCTTCGTTGGTGCCAGCGCTGGATTTCGACCCTGAAGACGCCGTGGCCATGGTGTGCGGGCCGGAAATCATGATGCGTTTTACGGTCAATGCGTTGCGGGATGCCGGTGTTGAGGACGAGTCCATTTACCTGTCCATGGAACGAAACATGAAATGCGCGCTCGGACATTGTGGTCATTGCCAGTTCGGATCGACGTTTGTCTGTAAGGACGGTCCGGTGCTGTCGTTTGACCGGGTCCGCGGATTACTGAGCCTCAAGGAGTTCTGATATGGCGCGCTCGGATCACAAACCACGCCTCGGGGTCTGGAAGTTTGCTTCGTGCGATGGCTGCCAGCTGACTTTGCTGGATTGTGAGGATGAACTGTTGCAGGTCGCCGGGGCCGTCGATATTGCCTATTTCCCGGAAGCCACCCGTGGCAGTGTCCGTGGCACGTACGATCTGTCCCTGGTGGAAGGTTCCATCACCACGCTCCACGATGCCGAGCGTATACAGGATGTGCGCCGGCGCTCGCGAACGCTGGTGACCATCGGGGCCTGTGCCACTGCCGGCGGCATTCAGGCGTTGCGTAATTTCGCCGATATTGATGATTTCATAGCGGCTGTCTATGCGCACCCCGAGTATATTGAGACATTGTCCACCTCCACACCCATCGCCGACCATGTGCCGGTGGATTTTGAATTGCGTGGCTGCCCCATCAGCAAACAGCAGTTACTGGAGGTGGTGTCGGCGTACCTGTGCGGACGGCGACCGGTCACGCCGGCCCATAGCGTCTGCCTGGATTGCAAGCTCAGGGGCAACGTCTGCGTCATGGTCGCTCATGGAACACCCTGCCTGGGGCCGATGACCCACAGCGGCTGCAACGCTCTGTGTCCGTCCTATAATCGGGGGTGCTACGGTTGTTATGGGCCCAAGGAAAATCCCAACGCGCCGGCGCTGAGTGAACGCCTGGATCAGCTGGGCATGGGCCGGGCGGAGCGGTTGCGTTTCTACCGGACGTTCAACGCCTGGGCCGGGCCGTTCCGTGAGGAGAGCGAACGTCATGAGCCGTAAGACGATCAAAGTGGATTACCTGGCGCGCGTCGAGGGCGAGGGCGCCTTGAATGTGACCATCCGGGACGGCCAGGTCAGCAAGGCGGAGTTGCGTATTTTTGAGCCGCCGCGCTTTTTCGAGGCGTTCCTGCGTGGGCGCGACTATGCGGAGGCGCCCGATGTGACTGCCCGCATCTGTGGTATCTGTCCGGTGGCTTACCAGATGAGCGCTGTTCATGCGATGGAGAACGCGCTCGACATTGAGGTGGAAGGCCAACTGCGGGCATTGCGGCGATTGTTGTACTGTGGCGAATGGATTGAAAGCCACGCCCTGCACATATACATGCTGCATGCCCCCGACTTCCTGGGGTACGCCGGGGCGGTGGATATGGCCAGGGATTATCCCGACATCGTCAAACGGGGACTGTCCCTGAAAAAAGCGGGTAATGCCATCATGACCCTGTTGGGCGGTCGGGAAATTCATCCCATCAATGTGCGGGTGGGGGGATTTTACCGAACGCCGACCCGCAAGGAGCTGGAACCGCTGGCTGAAACCCTGAAGCAGGCCCGTGAGGATGCGCTGGCAACTGTGCGCTGGACTGCTGGGCTGGACATGCCGGAAGCCGAGCGGGACTACCATCTGGTTGCACTGCACCATCCGGACGAGTACGCCATGAATACCGGGCGTATTATTTCCAATCGAGGTTTGGATATTGCTGTAGCGGACTACAACCGTCACTTTGTGGAGTCCCACGTGCAACGCTCCACGGCTCTGCATTCGCACCTGCGCGAACACGATTGCTATCTGGTCGGGCCCCTGGCGCGCTACAGCCTTAATCACGGTCAGCTCTCATCCCTGGCCCGGGAGGCGGCCAAAGAAGCCGGTCTCGGTGTTACCTGCACCAATCCGTTCCAGAGCATTGTGGTGCGCAGCGTCGAGGTTGTGTATGCCTGCGATGAGGCCCTCCGCATCATCGACGAATACCAGGAACCGGAACGGCCGTTCGAGCTGGCCGAGCCGAAGGCCTCGGAGGGTTTCGGGTGCACTGAGGCCCCGCGGGGGCTGCTGTTTCACCGTTACCGGCTGGACGAAAATGGCGGCATTCTTGAGGCGCAGATTGTGCCGCCCACGGCACAGAACCAGCCGAGCATCGAAGCCGACCTGAAAGACCTGGTGGGTGGCTGGCTCGATTTGCCGGCCGATACCCTCCGCGAACGGTGTGAGCAGACCATTCGCAACTACGACCCCTGCATCTCCTGTGCAACGCATTTTCTCAAGCTGGATGTCCGCCATGAGTGATGTCTCCGGTCCCATCAGGGTAATCGGTATCGGCAACCGGGACCGGGGGGACGATGCTCTCGGACCGCTGGTGGTAGACGCCCTTCGTGATCGATTGCCGGCAACCGTCAGCGCGGTCGAGCACAGTGGAGAAGTGGCCGGGCTCGTGGACCTGATCAGCGACGCCGACGCGGTGTACCTGGTGGACGCCGCCGTTATGGGGCTTGAGCCGGGCAGCTTGCGGGAGTTCGATGCCAGCACTTCGCCGTTGCCAGCCTTGGGGGGCGCGTTTTCGTCCCATGCGCTGGGGCTGTCGGAAGCGATTGAGTTGGCCCGCGCACTTGATGCGCTGCCTTCGGTATGCCGGGTGTTTGCAGTGGAGGCGACCAGTTTCGAAGCTGGTGAAGGGCTGTCACAACCGGTGGCGGACACCTTGCCTCGGGTGACTCAGGCAGTGATTGATAGCATCAGGCAGGAGAGTGGTCATGCATGAAACGGCGCTGGTCAAAAATCTGATTCACCGGGTCGAGACGCTGTGTGCGGACGAGAAAGCCGAACGGGTGGTGGAAGTGGCGGTATGGCTGGGCGCGCTGTGCCATATGTCCCCGGAGCATTTCACCGATCACTTCCGTCAGGAGGCTGCCGGAACCTGCGCGGAGCAGGCCCACCTCAGGATTGAAACGTCTGACGACATTAACCATCCCCAGGCCCAGGATGTCCTGTTGCAGAGTCTGGAACTGGAGACGGAGGATGAGGCCGGCCCATGACTGACGGTTGCCGGGTCGAAGCAGCGCCAGTCCGTTGGCGTGTCCGTGTTCATGGCCTGGTACAGGGTGTGGGGTTTCGGCCGTTTGTCTATCGACTGGCGACCGGACTGGGGCTGTCCGGGTGGGTTAGTAACACCCCTGAGGGCGTGGTTATAGAGGCTGAGGGACACCTGGAGGCGCTGCAGAATCTGGTGTCCGGGTTGAAACAGCAGGCCCCGGTAAATGCTCGCGTGGAGGCCGTTTGCGCGGAACCGATAGCCCGGTCCACGGGATTGGGAGCGGATAGAGAGTTCCTCGTGCGCGAGAGTCAGGAGCAGGGCGCTGCTGCCACACGGTTACCTGCGGATCTCGCTCCCTGTCGTCAGTGCATCGAGGAACTGCATGATCCCGGCAATCGGCGTTACCGATATCCCTTTATCAATTGCACGGATTGCGGGCCCCGGTACAGCCTGATCGAGGGGTTGCCTTATGACCGTGCCCGCACGGCGATGAGGCATTTTCAAATGTGCCCCCATTGTCTGGCGGAGTACCACGATCCGGCAAGCCGGCGCTTTCATGCCGAGCCCAATGCCTGCCCGGACTGCGGTCCCCGTGTCGCCTATTGCCAGCCTGATGGCACGGTGCTGGCGAAAGACGAGGCAGCCGTGTCCGAAGCGGCCAGTCGTCTGGCGGCCGGTGACATCATCGCGCTCAAGGGGTTGGGCGGGTTTCAGCTGTTGGCCGATGCCCGCAGCGCTCGCGCGGTGCAGACCCTGCGCGAACGAAAGCACCGGCCACGAAAGCCCCTGGCGGTGATGTTCGATTCGCTGGCGTCGTTGCAGCGGGTATGCCCGGTCTCTGCCTCGGAAAGTCAGCTGCTCACCGGTCCGGAGCGTCCCATAGTGTTGCTTCATGCGCCTGATCACGATCTGGCCGTCAACCTGGCGCCAGGCAGGGCGGATCTCGGTGTGATGCTGCCCTGCACGCCTTTACATGAGCTACTGCTCGGCGATCAGGGATTTCCCGTGGTCGCCACCAGTGGCAACCTGAGTGGCGAACCGATTGCCATCGATAACCAGGAAGCCTATGCCCGCCTGGGCGGGATTGCCGATGGATTTCTGGTACACGACCGTCCGATTGTGCGACCACTGGATGATTCCGTGACCCGCGTGGTGGCAGGGCGGCCCCAGTTACTCCGGCGGGCCCGCGGCTATTCGCCGAATCTTACACTGCCCCGGTCTGTACCAGCCGGGTGGGCGGCGACCGGAGGCCACCTGAAAACCACCGTGGCCCTGAGCACCGACTCCGGGGTGGTACTGAGCCAGCATCTGGGTGATATGGACAGTGTCCTGGGGCGTGAAGGTTTTGTCCGCACGGTGGATGAGCTACAGAGGCTGTTTACGACTGTGCCGCAGCGCTGGGTTCACGATGGCCATCCGGACTACTTCACAACGCGCTACGCACAGGCCCGTAGTGATGCTCCGTGTGCGGTCCAGCACCATGTTGCGCACATTGCGGCGGTGTTGGCCGAGCACGGGATCAGTGAGCCGGTGCTTGGGGTAGCGTGGGACGGCAGTGGCTTTGGTGACGATAACACCCTGTGGGGCGGGGAGTTCCTGCGCCTGGACTCACAGGGATACGAGCGCGTCGCCCATCTGCGGCGGTTCCGCCTGCCAGGTGGCGAGGCGGCCATGGGAGAACCCCGGCGTTCGGCCCTGGGGCTGTTATACGCGTTACTGGGTGATCAGGTCATGGAGTGCGAGACTCTGGCCCCGCTACGCAGTTTTACCCGGGCCGAAAGGAAGCTCTTGATCCAGTCGCTCGGAGCTGGCCTGAACGCGCCGGAAACCTCAAGTGTGGGGCGACTGTTTGACGCGGTGGCGGCCTTGGCTGGCGTCTGCCAGCAGGCGAGTTACGAGGGGCAGGCGGCGGGCGAGTTGGAGGCGGCCTGTGGTCGCGATAACAGGGCATCGCCCTATCCATTCGAACTGTCGGCACCGGAGGCAGACCGCCCCTGGGAGATAGATTGGGCGCCAGCGGTATACGCCCTGTTGGAAGACGTCCGGCTTGGCCAGCCTGTGTCCGGGATATCTGGCGCCTTTCACCAGGGGCTGGTCAACGTCATTGTGGCGGTGGCCAGACAGGCTAAACTGTCGAGAGTTGTGCTGGCTGGCGGGTGCTTCCAGAATGCCTGCCTGCTTGAATCGACCATAACAGCTCTTGAGAGCGCCGGATTTCAGGTGTTCTGGCCGTGCCGGATACCGCCCAACGATGGCGGCCTGGCGCTGGGTCAGTTGGCCTGGGCAACCGGAGTTCTTCAGGGCAGGGAGGGGGCATGTGTCTGGCCGTACCGGGACGCCTGATCAGTATTGACGGCGACGATCCGCTTACCCGTCAGGGACGCGTCGATTTTGGCGGTGTTATCAAGTCAGTCAATCTGGCCTACGTGCCGGAGGTGCAAGAGCAGGACTATGTGCTGGTGCATGTGGGATTTGCCATTACCGTCGTCGACTCGCTTGAGGCCGAGCGTGTTTTCGAGTACCTCCGTACCCTGGAACAGGAGGCGGACGAGCCGCAATGAAATATCGGGACGAATATCGCACCCCTGAGGCTGCCCGTGGCTATGCGGACGCCATCGCCCGCATCACCACAAGGCCCTGGACCCTCATGGAAGTCTGTGGGGGACAGACCCACGCCATCGTGCGTTTCGGGATCGACCAACTGCTGCCGGAGACGATTTCCCTGATCCATGGCCCCGGGTGTCCGGTGTGTGTGACCCCCATCGCCTACATTGACAAGGCTCTCGAAATTGCCGGGCTCCCCGGGGTTATCCTCTGCACCTTTGGCGATATGCTTCGGGTGCCGGGTACGCATTCGGACCTGTCCGCTGCCCGGGCTCGGGGGGCGGATATCCGGGTGGTGTATTCGCCGCTTGAAGCGCTGACGGTGGCCAGAGAGAACCCTGGCCATGAAGTCGTTTTCTTTGCGGTCGGGTTTGAAACCACCGCCCCGGCCAATGCGATGGCGGTGTATCAGGCCGAGCGGGCAGGGCTCGAGAATTTCTCGGTGCTGGTCTCCCAGGTGCTGGTGCCACCGGCGATTCGCGCCCTGCTGGAACGCCCGGGCAATCAGGTCCAGGGATTTCTGGCCGCCGGCCACGTCTGCACCATAACCGGGTATGAAGCGTATGAGCCCATTGCCCGTGAACACGGTGTTCCCATTGTGGTGACAGGCTTTGAACCGCTGGACATTCTGGAGGGGGTTTACCGCTGCGTCCGTCAGTTGGAGAAGGGCGAAAGTTGGGTTGAAAACCAGTACAGCCGGGCTGTCCGCCGCCCGGGTAATGCCATGGCCCAGCATGTGATGCAGGCGGTCTTCCAGGTGGTGCCCAGGCAATGGCGGGGCATGGGAGGTATTCCGGACAGTGGGCTGGGTGTGTCACCGGCCTACAGATCCTTCGATGCAGAAGCCCGTTTCGGCACCGTGAACGGCGAGGATGAGATCCAGGGAGAATGCCTCAGTGGGGCCGTGTTGCGAGGCGAAATCCGCCCTGACCAATGCCCCGCCTTCGGCACCCGCTGTACTCCGGAGCGTCCACTGGGAGTGACGATGGTGTCCGAGGAGGGTGCCTGTGCCGCCTATTACCGTTATCGCCGACCCGCCGGAGGTAAAGCCTGTGAGTGACAGCTGCGACAATCATTGTCCACCGCTGAATGATGATCACGATGTGGTGAAAATGGCCCACGGCGGTGGCGGTCGGGCGATGGCGCAGTTGCTTGACGATATCTTCCGCCCGGCATTTGATAACCCCTGGCTGGCACAGCAACACGACGGCGCAGTGGTGGATATGCCCGGGACCATGGCGTTCACGACGGATTCTTACGTGGTGCGACCGCTGTTCTTTCCGGGCTCTGACATTGGAACCATGGCGGTGCATGGCACAGTCAATGACCTCGCCATGTGCGGAGCCAGGCCGCAATACCTGAGCGCCGGTTTTATTCTCGAAGAGGGGCTGCCGCTGGCCACGTTGCGCCGGGTAGTGGATGCCATGGCTGCCGCAGCCGTCGACGCTGGCGTGCAGATAGTGACCGGCGATTTGAAGGTAGTGGAGCGCGGCAAGGCAGATGGCGTGTACATCAACACCGCCGGGGTCGGGAAAGTGATGGCCCCCAAACCTGTGGAACCCTCCCGGGTGCAGGCCGGTGACCGGATTCTGCTCAGTGGCGATCTTGGGCGGCACGGCGTCGCGGTAATGACCGCACGGGAGAAACTGGAGTTGGAATCAGCAATTGAGAGCGATTGCGCGTCAGTCGTGCAGCCGGTCCTGGCATTGCTGGAAGAGCGGGTAGACGTTCGCTGCCTCCGTGACCTTACTCGCGGAGGTCTCGCCAGTGCGCTGGTGGAAATATCGGAAAGTGCCGGTCTGGCAGCCGAGGTCAGGGAGGTGGACATTCCGGTGCGCGAGGACGTATCGGCGTTCTGCGAGCTGCTGGGGCTGGACCCCCTGCATGTGGCCAACGAGGGCCGCTTTATCGCCATCGTGGCCGAGCAGGATGTGACTCGGGCGACTGACATTCTCAGGCGGTATCCAGTGAGCCAGGGGACCGTTGATATCGGCCATTTTGTGCAAGGAACCGCCGGATTGGTAACGGCATCCAGCATGATTGGTGCCAGCCGGATGATCGACCGACTTTCCGGAGAGCAACTGCCCCGTATTTGTTAGGGCGAAATGCCAGGATACATCGCGCCCATGACCATTGAAGCTGTAAGCAAACAACTTGACGGGAAAGGGGCGTGCTGGGATCTTTGTGCCTACTGTGTTATCAAACACTCACTTTAATGCCAGCTGTGCAGGAGAATGGGCCCATGACCGAACTTGTTAGTTATGAACTGAACGACGGAATTGCCACAATTACACTGACCAATGGTAAGGCTAACGCCTTGAGTCATGACGTATTCGAAGGCTTGAACAGCGCGCTGGATCAGGCGGAACAGGACAAGGCCGTCGTTATCCTGACCGGTCAGCCTGGTGTATTCTCCGCTGGCTATGATCTGAAACAGATGCAAAAGGGCCCTCGGGAGGCCGCTGAACTTGTAAAGGTTGGCTCCACATTGACCCGCCGCCTGGCAGCCTTCCCCTTGCCGGTGATCGGTGCCTGCAGTGGTCATGCCATCGCTAAAGGCGCGTTTATCCTGTTGTCCGTGGATCATCGCATCGGGGTCGAGGGACCGTTCAAGCTGGGCCTGAACGAGGTGGCCATCGGAATGACCATGCACCACGCAGGCATCGAGATTGCACGTCATCGACTGGCGCCGGCGCACTTCTATCGCTCTGTGGTGAATGCGGAAATCTACAACCCTGAAGGCGCCGTCGAAGCCGGTTTTCTGGACGAGGTGGTACCCCAGGACGCACTGCTTGAACGGGCCGGGGCGCTGGCCACCCAGTTCAAGCAGCTCAACATGCGCGCCCATCGCGAGACCAAGGTGAAAGCAAAGGCGGACTATCTGGCGTTGCTGGACCGTTGTATCCAGCAGGACGCCGAGAGTCTGGGGTTGAACGGCTGAAAGCCTTGGTCCGGTTGCCGGGTGGCTAGTTGCCCGGCTGTTGATTATCCCTTCTGAAAGGTGTCGTTCAGAGCCTGCAGGTGGCTCCGCAAGGTTGGTTCGAACGCCATTTTGAAGACCGTCAAAGGCGGTTGGTCCATGGCCTTGCGCGCGGCCTCTGGTGGGTGGGTCATATGCCAGCATCCGATCAGCGCCTGCTGGCACTGCATCAGAAACTGAAAGCAGGCGGCCTCATCGCGGCCGCTGGTGGACTTAATGGGTTCTGCCAGTAGCCGGGACTGTTCCAGAAGGAACAGTTTGAAATCACGAGCCTCCTGTTCGGTCAACCCGGTTTCCAGAGCCATGTGCAGAATGGCGGTCAGGCTGCAGAAAAGCGGGTGCGCGATCAAAAGATCGGTCAACTCGTCGGACGAGGCCATCGACTCCCTGGATTGTGCGTCCTGCACCAGAGCTTTGAATGCGCGCTGGTAGATGGCGATGAACAACAGCTCCTTGCTTCTGAAATAACGGTACAGCGCGGCCTTGGTCAGTCCGCTGGCCGCAGCGACGTCCGCCAGTGTCAGCTGGTCGTAGCGGCGGCTGACGAACAGGTCTGCCGCCGCATCAAGAATCTGTTGTTCCCGCGTGATCTTTTCCGCTTCCGTACGTGCCCGTTTTTTGCCACCGCAAAGCCTGCTCTTCATAGTATCTTTATGCCTGTAGCCATCCCGCAATGCGCCGGTTAATGAGTCGGGGAGACAGTTTGCCCAACCATACCATCAACCGGTTACGCAGTCCCGGGATCACAATGGCGCTGCGTCGTCTGGCTAATGCCCTGTTCACCACGGCTTCGGCCGACATGGCGCCTGCCTTGAATAGCCTGGAGTCAGTCATGTTGGCTTCAGCCGCAAACTCTGACGCTGTCGCACCGGGACAGAGTGTACTGACTGCCACGCCAGAGCCCCGCAACTCCTCATGCAGAGCTTCGGAGAAGGACAGCACAAAAGCCTTGGTGGCGTAGTAGATGGCCATATTGGGGCCGGCCTGGAACGCCGCCGTGGAAGCGACATTGATGACGAAACTGCCCTGGTTTTCCTGCAGATTGAGCCGGACACTCCATGCTGTTCAGACAGCTCGCTGGCCAGAGCGGTCAGGCGATCTTCACGACGGGCCACGAGTATCAGATTCTGCTTTTCCGCAGCGAGCGCGCGGGCAAACACTTCGCCAATACCAGCGCTGGCGCCGGTGATCAGTACGTAGTTCATGTTTTCTGCCTTTTAAGTGAACGATGGTTACTTAATATACGGAAGCCTTCCTGTGGTATAAATAACCACCGGTCACTTATATTTTGAAGTCTGATCGGGAGACGGCGAGATCTCACGCTCATGATGTGCATGGAAAAGCTACGTAATTGACCGGAAAATATCCAGAAATTGGCGGATTCTCCCAGAGCGGTCTACCCTAGGGCTTAGGCACGCAAGGGAGATTGCTCAGCCATGGAGTCACAGGCGTCTGGTTTACCCCGATTTCTGGCACTCGCCCGTCGATTATTCTTTGCCGGTTCAGCGTCAGGCGGAGGCACCGCTGAAGCGGTGCCGTCCGATGTTGCACGCAGGGTTACTCTGGGTGTACTGGTGTTTGCTGCACTGTTGTTCGCACTCCTGATCTTCCTGATTATTACCTTTGCCCAC
>JAKLLS010000117.1 GCA_022014155.1 Marinobacter sp.
CCCTGAACCTCCAGGAAAATATTGCCGTGCCCCTGATTGAGCACGCAGGCCTGACACGCCCGATGGCGGAACACCTGGCGCAGATGAAGCTGGCCCTGACCGGACTTCCTCCCGAGGCTGCCTTTAAGTACCCGGCGGAATTGTCCGGCGGCATGGTCAAGCGTGCCGCCCTGGCACGAGCCCTGGCCCTGGACCCGGAGATACTGTTCCTGGACGAGCCCACAGCCGGACTGGACCCCATCGGTGCCGCCGCCTTCGACCGGTTGATCAAAACCTTGCGGGATGCCCTGGGACTCACAGTATTCATGGTGACCCACGACCTGGATACGCTGTACAGCACCTGTGATCGGGTTGCGGTATTGTCACAGAAAAAAGTACTGGTCGCCGATAGCCTTGAGGTTGTCGAAGCGACCAACGATGAGTGGATACGGGACTATTTCCACGGCCCCCGTGGCCGTGCGGCCGCACACTCAGCAACAGGCGGGACTCAGGAGCAGTAAATATGGAGCCCAAAGCTCACCATATCATTATCGGACTGTTTACGGTGGCGACCGCTGCCGCAGCGCTGGTGTTTGCGCTCTGGCTGGGCAAGACAGCAACCGATCGGGAGTGGGCCTGGTATGAGATCGGATTTGATCACCCCGTCAGTGGGCTCTCCAAAGGCAATCCGGTGCAATACAGTGGCGTGGAGGTCGGCGAAGTCATGGAGCTGACGCTGGATCCTGACAACCCCAGTCACGTTCGGGTTCTGGTCCGTGTCGACGAAAGCGTCAAAATCCGCGAAAACACCCGGGTCGGCCTTGTACTCGCCAATATTACCGGCAGTATGACCGTGCGCTTCCGGGGCGGCACCAGTGACAGCCCGGTCATTGAAGGCAACCGCAAAGATCCGCCACTGATCATGGCCGAACCTTCGGTATTTACCTCGCTGCTGGACAATGGCGAAGCACTACTGAGCAAGGCAGAACGCTTGCTGACTAACGCGAATACGTTGTTTTCCGAAGAGAACAGCGAAAATCTGACCGTGATTCTGCGTAATACACGGATAGCAACCGATGGACTCATGGCCCGAAGGGACGAACTTGAAGAGCTGATGGAGCGGATGAATGACGCCAGCGTGCGTGCGGCGGAGGCTTCAGAACGGGTATCAGAGTTTGCCGATAATGCCGATAACCTGCTGCAGACAGAAGGCAAGCAGACCCTGGTGGCGCTCAACAATGCCATTGCGTCCATCCAGACCACGGCCTCCAGAATTGAGCAGCTGACCGCCAACAACGAAGGTGCATTGGATGAGGGGCTCCAGGGTCTGGGCGAACTATCTCCCGCGCTCCGGGAACTGCGCAGCACACTCAGGAACCTCAATCATTTCACCCGACGCCTTGAGGACGACCCCACCAGCACGATCTGGAACCGGGAAACGATTCAGGAGGTGCCACAATGACAACCCGTTTTGCAGTGCCGTTGGCCGCGATCGCGATGATGGGCATGGCACCGGGATGTACTGTTTTCCCTGATCACGAACCACCTCGGGTGATGGACATTCCGACTCCAGGACTCTCAGGACAGGACGATGCATCGCCTCTGGATAAAACCCTGCGGATCGACACACCCCAGGCCACAGAACCCTTCGACAGCTCGCGGATACTGACAAAGCCCGCTCCCCACGAGTACCAGATATACGGCGACGTCCGTTGGCGCGATACCGCTCCGGTTCTGGTGCGGGAAATGTTGATTGGCGCCTTACGACAGGACGGGCGCTTCCAGGGAGTGGTCAATGAAACCAGCCCTACCGGCAGCGACGTCACGCTCATCAGTGATCTTTATGGTTTTCACAGCCAACCCGGAGACACCGGTGTCCAGGTCATTGTTTCCCTATATGCCCAGCTCATGGATAACCGGTCCCGGACAACCGTTTGCACGAAGAATTTCAGGGTAACGACCGACGCCGGAGGTACAGATATAGACCAGGTGGTTAAGGCATTTGGCCACGGAAGTAAGGAGCTGAGCCAGCAGTTGCTTGGCTGGCTCAGTGAATGCCTGGAGAATTAGGCCTCTTGCTTGGGGAACAGGTCCGGCCAGGCAGCCTGGAGATAAAGAATCATCGACCAGAACGTCAGAACGGCGGCGACGTACAAGAGTCCAACGCCCACCCAGGACCACAGAACGCCCGGAGGGAAAGCCAGCAGGGTAATAATCGAGACCATCTGAGCCGTGGTTTTAATCTTGCCAATGTAGGAAACCGCGACACTGGCACGACTGCCGATCTCGGCCATCCATTCGCGCAAGGCCGATATGACGATTTCCCGGCCAATAATGACAGTGGCCGGTATGGTCAGGATCAGGCTGGCGTGCTCTTCTATCAATACAGTCAGGGCGACCGCCACCATCAGCTTGTCCGCGACCGGATCCAGGAACGCCCCGAAGGGGGTGCTCTGGTCAAGCTTTCTCGCCAGATAGCCATCCAGCCAGTCGGTGGCACCGGCAAGGGCAAAAATGGCTGCGCTGACCAGATAGCTCCATTGCACCGGCAGGTAAAAAATCACCACAAAAACCGGGATCATCACAATGCGGGATAGCGTCAGTAGGTTCGGTAAATTCATGCTGTCCTTACTCGTCGTGCAATGCTGCGTAGATGGATTCTGCCAGTGACTTGCTGATGCCCTGGACCTTGGCCATCTCATCAACGCTGGCTTTACGAAGTTCCTGTATGCCACCGAAGTAGCGAATGAGATCCCGGCGACGCTTCGGCCCCACGCCCTCTATACCCTCGAGAGTTGATTGCCGGCGCTTCTTGTCCCGCCGGGCGCGATGGCCGGTAATGGCAAAGCGATGGGATTCATCCCGGATGTGTTGAATCAGGTGCAAGGCGGGCGAATCCGCCGGTACCCGAAACACATCCCCCGTCATGGCATCGATCAGCTGCTCCATACCCGCCCGGCGGGTCACACCCTTGGCAACACCAATCAGTGGGATATCGGAAACACCTTGTTCTTCAAAGACTTCTCGGGCAATATTCAACTGCCCCTTACCACCGTCGATAAACACCAGATCCGGGCGCTTACCCTCTCCGGAGACCATTCGCTTGTACCGGCGAGTCAAAACCTGGCGCATGGCCGCGTAATCGTCGCCGGCGGTGACGCCTTCAATGTTGTACAGCCGGTAGTCACTCTTGAGCGGACCATTTTCATCGAAAACCACGCAAGATGCGACCGTGTTTTCACCATGACTGTGGCTGATGTCGAAACACTCCATCCGTGACGGCGTCTCCGTCAGCTCCAGCATGTCCCGTAACGCCAGCAATCGGCGATATACGGTTTCCTTGCTGGCCAGGTGGCTTAGCAGAGTCTGGCGCGCGTTGGTCATCGCCAGCTCCAGCCATTTGCGACGCTCGCCACGAACGTTGCGACGAATTCGGGTGTCCCTGCCCGCGGATTCGGTCAGCGCCTGTGACAACAACCCCTCACCTTCAACCTCCACCGGCACCAGGATATCCTGAGGAATTTCCCTGCGGGTACTGCCACCGAAATAGTATTGCCCCAGAAACGCACTCAGCAGCTCGCCTTCCGACTGCTCTATTGAATAGCGGGGAAAGTAATCCTTGGTTCCCAGCACCCGTCCACCCCGTACGACAATCACCACGATGCAGACAACCCCCGCATCCTGAGCAATCGCAACCACGTCGGCGTCACCGCCCTCTCCGTCCACGGACTGTTGCTCCTGGACATGGCGAAGGTGGTTAATCTGGTCACGATAAGCGGCTGCCTTCTCGAACTCCAGGTTCCCTGAGGCCTTTTCCATGGCTTCCATCAGGTCGTGGATGATGGCGGGGTTCTTCCCCTCCAGAAACATGGTGGCGTGGCGGACATCCTCTCGATAGTCTTCCGGCGAGATATATTCCACACACGGCGCCGTACACCGGTTGATCTGATACTGCAGGCAGGGGCGAGTCCGGTTTCTAAAATAGCTTTCACTACAAGATCTTATACGGAAAACCTTTTGTAGAATATTAAGACTTTCCTTAACCGCACCCGAGCTGGGAAATGGCCCAAACCAGGTACCGCCGCCCTTTTTTGTGCGGCCTCGGCGAAACGTCAGCGAAGGATAGTCCTCGTGGGATGACAGGTAGATATACGGGTAGGACTTATCGTCCCGAAGCAGGATATTGTAGGGCGGCCTGAGGGACTTGATGAGATTCTGTTCCAGCAGCAGGGCTTCAGTCTCACTGCCGGTAATAGTGACCTCTATGGACGTAATTTTTGCCACCAGCGCTTCGGTCTTTGGCGCCAGGCCAGACTTGCGGAAGTAGCTGCCAACACGCTTCCTCAGATTGCGGGCCTTGCCCACATACAGTACAGAACCCCCTTCGTCGTACATTCGGTACACGCCGGGTCGTTCGGTGAGCTGCTGCAGGAAGCTTTTGGAGTCGAATTCAGACCTTGTCGGCATCAAGCAATCCGAGCCGTACCGCCATCAAAGCGAGCTCAACATCACTGGAGATTTCCAGCTTCTCGAATATCCGATAACGGTAACTGTTGACGGTTTTTGGACTGAGACAGAGCTTGTCGGAGATGTCCTGAACTTTCTGGCAGTCCACTACCATCATGGCAATCTGCATTTCCCGCTCAGAAAGGCGGTCAAACAGGGAGAGGTCACCGTCTTCACCGTTAACATCCCCCCCCAGCTGCTTAAGCGCCATTTTCTGGGCAATCTCGGGGCTGATATAACGCTGACCGGAATGGGCCATACGGATGGCTCGTACCATTTCCTTGATATCAGCACCCTTGGTGATATAAGCCGACGCACCACTCTGCATCACGCGCGTGGGATAGGGATCGTCAGCACAGGCAGTCACGACAATGACTCGAATGGCATCATCAATTCGCAAGATCCGGCGTGTCGCTTCCAGACCACCAATACCGGGCATGCGGATATCCATCAGGACGATGTCCGGTGTCTGCTTGCGCACAAACTCAATGGCGTCCTCGCCAGCTGAGGCCTGGCCGATGACGTCTATGTCGGGGTTATCTGCCAGCATCCGGGTAATCCCGGAACGCACCAGCTCATGGTCATCAACAACCAATACCCTGATCAAAACTCACCTCGCACACGGCTTCTGGTATAAACAGCGGGATTGTACCGTTTAAAAGAACCCCGGGGTAGGCATTCCCGAGGATTCATCAAACATGAACAAACGCTCAAGCAGGAACTCCCAGTCCGGCGGTGTTTTCCACCGGATCGAACCACACGACCAGATCCCCCCGTTTAACGGCGGATTTTACCCGGCCCCGTTCATCCATCGGGTTTTCAGTGTCATTGAGGCCGTGATATCGGGTGCAATATTCGTCTACAAGCCCGTCTATCTGATCATCGGAGAGCAACTCCGTATCAACCACGAACTTTTCCTGCCTGGGATCGGCCTCGGGTTGCTGGCTGGCATCGTCGATCATGATTCCTCCGTTTCAAGGACTTATCATAAGGCCTGAGGAGGTATCGGTGAAGGGTTGTTACTGTTAAGTTGTGCGAAACCTTGCAATTAATTGTCGCATAGACCCGGACTCCAACCGGAGCGCCTCACTTATCTCCCGGGTGTTGTCCACGCTGCGGCTCAGTATACTGGCACTTTCATTCAGAACCTCTGAACGCCGTCCAACCCGCTGAATTTCATCCCGCTGGTGACAAACGGCCGTGTTAATCTCGTCAGTTCGCGCTTGAAGGACCTCAAAACGGGCACCCAATTCAATCAAGTGGTCCCTGAGAGCCTCGAGATTATTGCGATTGTTCATCCCGGCCTCCCTCATTTCGCCAAGCAACGCGTCGGCATTGCCCACCCCCTGGACAAGATCCTGTACCCATTGACCGATCTGAGTGGTGGAATCGGCGGTGCGCCTGGAAAGAGTTCTCACCTCATCCGCAACGACCGCAAAACCTCGGCCATGCTCCCCGGCCCTGGCCGCCTCAATGGCGGCATTAAGCGCCAGCAGATTGGTTTGCTCAGCGATATCAGCGATCACGCCTATGACCTGCTCAATCCTTACAGTTGAATCACCAAGCTCCTGTATGGCTGAGGTCATCCGTGCAATGACCTCAACCGCATGCTCGGCTCCACGCTCGCTGTTGCGGAGCCCACCCTGCACACCTTCATTCGCGGCAGCCGCCTGACGCACGGTATCGGCGGCATTGGCCGAAGCCGTTTCAATGGCCGTCGCCTGTTCGGCGATCGCGGTCATGGACTGGCTGACATCCTTGATCTGGGAACGGGTACGATCAGAAGAGGTCTGGACATCCTCAGCCTGCGTATCGAGGGATGCCGAGCGCTGATCAAGACTATGAGACGCCTTGCGAATGTCGCCGATAAAGGCTTCAAACTTTGTAACCAGGCCACTCAGGGCAGCACTGACGCCGGCTACCTCATCCCGCCCTGACACGGCGGGCACCTTCGTCAGGTCTGCGGTTTCTTCCATGTGATTCAGGTCCCGCTCTATTCGCCTTAACCTGACGATGACCGTTGCTCTGAGCCACAGGGTCACTAAAAGCACCGCCAGCACAAACGTGATCGATCCCACCACCAGATAAGCCTGCTGGGTTTCCAGGAAGGCCAGCAACTCCTGCGCACCGGCATCAATCCGATTTCGGCTGGCATCACGACGATCGGCTATCGATTCGAGCATCGGGTCGAGCGCCGGGAAAAGTTTGAAATCCACAACCTGCCCCACCCGATAATAGCTCTGTTCTTCTATGCCTGGGGCCAGATCGTCCAGTAGTGACTGCACCGCGGCAAACCGGTCGGTGCTGTCCGTCGCCCAACCTGCCAGCAACGGGTTGCCAACGATCGCGCTCCAGTGTTTATCCAGGGACTGCCGCACAGACCGGAACTCTTCATCGATCTCATCCCAAAGCAACAGCTGAGCCTTTACCTTGTATGCCAGATCCTGAAGCCGTCGATGGTCTGCCTCCAGGTCTTCCAACAACCAGGATTCCGCCAGATTGTCCTTGATCAGTTGCTCCGATGCCTGCTCCGCCTTCGTGATGATCGCCCAGGACAGCAACGCCAGCCCAAACACGGCAACGACAGACAGGCAGGAGAAAAACAGGATACGACTACGGACGGTACTGAGCATGACAACTCCACATGCAGGCTTTGCGCTGGAGCTTATGCCAATTCCGTGACACTTTTATTGCAGAGGTGGCGCCGACCAGGTACTTGCTCGCGGACTAGTCGGTCTGACCCTCGAGGTTTGCCACCAGTCGTGAGTCTTTCAGCGCAGCCGTGCGATGCTTGACAACCCCCTTGTACTCAGGGCTTTCTATCATCGTCAAAAACGCATCAATGGAGGGATAACGAACCAGCAATACCTGATCCCAGGATTCATCCGGAGGAGCAATCAGCGCCCCAACCCCACGGCCGGACCAGATCACCTCGGCCCCAACTGCACGAACGCAATCCGCAGCTTCCTGCATATATAACGAATACGCCTCCCTTCCTGAACGATCTGCAGAATCGTCTTCGTAGTCGGCACGTTCGCGAAAACGTAACAGATTCAACATGACAACCGGCTGATCCTTTGGGGTATTCGCCAGCACTTTCTGAAGTTGTTCCGGAGTCGGGTTAACGGTTTCCATGAGTTTCCTTGATTCGTCAGGCTCTGAACGTTCGTTATAATTTGTAAATAATTGTGTAACTATAGCCCAGCATGCCCCCTCACGACCAAAACCTTTCAATTACATTTCTTTCAGCCTGAACGTCCAGCAAAACCGCACCATGGGATCTTGTCTGGATAATCTGTATGCTCTCTACCATTTTCTCGCCTGAGAACAGAAACATGACGCTCCTGGACATCTTCCGCCAAACTCTGGAAACCACCCTGCCCGTGTTCGCCATGGTGTTTATTGGACTGGGGCTGAGACGGGTCGGTTGGATCAATGGCGAATTCGTCAATACGGCCTCCGCCCTTGTCTTCAAGGCCACCTTGCCGACGCTGGTGTTTCTCAGCATCATCCGGGCGGACCTGGCAACAGCCCTGAACCTTCACCTGTTGGGGTTCTTTCTGGCGGCAACCCTGGCAAGCTTTGCCCTGGTGTGGGGCTGGGCTGCATGGCGGGTACCACGCGAGGACCGCGGCGTCTACGCCCAAGGGGCGTTCAGGGGCAACTGCGGTATTGTGGGGCTAGCTCTCGCGGCCAGCCTGTATGGCGACTACGGACTGTCCGCTGGCGGTATTTTGCTGGGGCTGGTGATTATTTCCTACAATGCGCTTTCGGTGACCGTCCTGTTGGCATACCAACCAGGGAAATCCGCCAGCTGGCGACGCATCCTCAAGGATATTGCCCGCAACCCGCTTATCATTTCGGTTGTCCTGGCTATTCCCTTTGCCTGGTGGGAGATCTCCTTCCCGACCTGGGTCATGACCAGCGGAGACTACTTCGCGTCCCTGACACTCCCCCTGGCGCTGCTCTGTATCGGGGCGACCGTATCCCTCAGCTCCATACGCAGCGATAGCCGTGTTGCCATCAGCTCCAGCCTGATGAAAATGGTCACCCTTCCCGCTCTGTGCACTGGCGCAGCCTGGCTGTCAGGTTTCCGGGGCGCCGAACTCGGTTTGATGTTTCTGTTCTTCGCCAGCCCCACGGCAGCAGCCAGTTTTGTTATGGTCAAGGCACTCGGCGGAAATGACAGGCTGGCCGCCAACATCATTGCGATAACTACGTTGATGGCCAGTATTACAATAACCTTGGGCGTGTTCCTGCTACGGAGCCAGGGCGTAATCTAATGACGGCACCACACACAACAGAGGCGGTTTATGCATCAGGAAAAGCCCTATTCACAGGCGTGTGAGAACAACAAACCGTTCATTCTTGAGAAGCTGAGTCTGGTCTTCAACACGCCGTGCACCATTCTCGAAGTGGGCACGGGAACCGGGCAACATGCCGTTCATTTTGCCCGGCACTTGCCCCACCTGACCTGGCAACCCAGCGATCATCCGGATAATTACCAGCTCTGCCTGCCATGGCTTGAAGAATCGGAGTTGACCAACATCCTGGTCCCCGTTCCGCTGGACGTTGGTGACACCGAATGGCCAATACCAGATATACAAGGCGCCTTTTCCGCCAATACCGCACACATTATGGCCTGGGAGGAAGTCGAGGCCATGTTTTCGGGACTGGCCCTGCGATTGCGTGAGGGAGAAGCGTTCTGCCTTTACGGCCCATTCAACTACAACGGCATCTGGACCAGTGAGAGTAACCGTCAGTTTGACCAGTATCTGCGGGTGCGAAATGCCCATATGGGCATCCGCCATATCGAGGACATGGAGGACATGGCTGGCCACATCGGGCTGGTACTTGAAAGCGATTTCGACATGCCAGCCAACAACCGATTCCTTGTATGGCGTAAACGCTAATCAACGGATGTCGGCCAGAATACCAAAGCCCCGACGGCAACCGTTCAGGTAACCGCCGCCAAACAGGTTGTAGTGATTCAGGTAGTGGTAGAGGTTGTAGATCTCCCGTTTTAACGGGTAATCAGCGCTGCGGGGCCAGACAGCATCGTAAGCGTTGTAGAATGCAGCGCCGAAGCCGCCAAACATTTCCGTCATCGCCACATCCGCCTCCCGGTCCCCAAAATATACCGCCGGGTCGATTAACCAGGGAACTCGCCCATCAAACAGGGCATTGCCGCTCCACAAATCACCATGTAGCAGGCTGGGCTGTTCACAGCGGGCATCCAGCCAGGCTTCCATGGCAGCCCCGCTGTTATCCAGAATAGCCTGAAACTCCTGGCGCAATTCATCATTCCGAATCAACTGCACCTGGTAGCCAAGCCGGTGTTTCACAAAAAAATGGCCCCATTGCTCAAACCGACCATTGATCTGCGGCGACAGGCCAATGTAGTTGTTGGAATCCAGGCCATAGAATGGCTGCGGCGCCCGGTGCAATCTGGCAAGCCCCTCCCCCAGCATGGCCAGCGTCGCGTCAGATGAAGGTCCTGCCTTGATAGGCTCCATTTCCAACACCGAATGGTCCACTCGGAAAACCTCCGGTACACGAATCCCCGGAAACGGGTCCACTGCCTTTAGCCCAGAACGCAGCAACTCCAGCCCTTCCGCCTCACGGATCAGTGCATCCGGATACCCGGAGTGATTGTGTTTGCGGTAAGTCGCCATTTCCCTCATTCCCGCTCTTGAGCTCTCTTAGCCTGAGCTTTACATTGATAGTCAGCGTACCACGCCACAAAACACAGGAAAGACCGTCATGCACAAACGCTGGATAATGCTGGTTTCAGGTAAGGTTCAGGGTGTGTACTACCGCGCCTCCACTGAGGACGTGGCCAGGCGACTGAGCCTCACGGGTTACGCAAAAAACCTTCCTGACGGCCGGGTAGAAATTGTGGCGGAGGGCTTACAGGAGGATCTTCAGGCGCTAAAGGATTGGTGCGAAGAAGGGCCACCGGCAGCCAGAGTCACGAGAGTGGATGTCGCGGAGGCGCCGGCATCCGAGGAATTTAGGGAATTCACGATAAAAAACTGAGGTACTGAAATAAAAAACCCCAGCATTTCTGCTGGGGTTTTGTATTGGCGGAGAGGGAGGGAT
>JAKLLS010000118.1 GCA_022014155.1 Marinobacter sp.
GGGGCTTTGATCTGCTTTCTGTGCGGTGGTTTCTTCGGTCCCATGATGCGTTTCCTGGTTGTAAAAAATTGTAAGAGTAGTCACTAGGTGACCGTCTAACAGCGATCACGCCGACACTTTACCCCCTACCTTAGTCCATCGTTAATTCCCCCAGCGCTTGCCAGTGTCCTGATTAACGGCTATTTTCGGTCACGTCACGATGTGACTTGACCGTTTATAACCGTTAGGGATCCGACCATGTCCGAAGCAACAAACCCGTATGAATCGCTGCACACCCGCCTGGTGGAACAGTTCGACCGCCTCCAGGAGCTGCTCCGCGAGAAATCCGAGTGTCTTGAGACTGTCCAGCAGTCCAAATTCCCGACCACGCAGTTGCCCAAAATCATGCAGGCGCTACAGAGCCAACATGAATGGGAACTGAGCATGACCGAAGCCCTGGGGCAGATGATCGAGGTGGTGGGCGTCGCCGTCGATGAGGTGGAAGCCGATGGCGCGCCGGCCTGATTCCGAAGCCCTGGGCAAGACCGACTGCCCGACACCTGGTTGTGATCACCAGGTGTTGGTGTTCCGCACCAAGCGCCGGGGGCATCACTTATACGCCCGTTGCCCCGATTGTGGCCCATTGCAGAGCACCAGCAAGGCGGCACAAGCCCATTTCGCCAAGGCTCTGGACGGTTCCGAACCGTCCCAGACCGTCCCGGCGAAACCGTCCCAGACCGTCCCGGAGGCCGAAGACTACGACCCCGGCGAGATCCTGGACGAACCCACCGAACCCACCCGTAACCGTCAACGCTCACCGTTTGGCCTGCTTTTGCTGGTCCTGGCGGTGGGCGGCGGTTTGCTGACCCTGAAGGCCTGACCCATGCCGAGAAAGAAACTGACTGACGAAGACATCCGCCAGATTGACGATCACGTGGAAGACAACGTGAGAGCCGAGGCCCTGGACGAAGCCGGCCCCAACCTGGGCGGCCTGCTGAAAGCCGCCCAAGCCGAGGACCAGGTGAACTACATGGATCCGGACCAGGTGGCGGAGAACGCCGAGATGGAAACCGAGGAAGCGGAGGCCGCCGGGATCGGTGCGGAGATGTCCGCCTCGTTTGTGGTGATGCTGGCCGAGAACACGGCGCTGTCCATCTGGCCGTTCCTGGAATACGACACCGCGACCCGGGACCGGACCGTGGAGCTGCTGATTCCGGTGATCGAGAAGCACGGCGGCGAGCTGCCGCCCTGGCTGGCCGCGTACAAGGAAGAACTTATGTTAGGCGGGCACATTGCCCTGGTGATCCTGATGACCCGCAGCCAGATCAAGAAGGAAGATCTGCGCCTCGAGGAGGAAGCGCGGAAGCAGAAACGGGCACCGGTACACCAGGAGGCGGGCGAGGAGGAAGCCGCCGATGCGTAACCCCAACACCCGACTGCCGAACCGGAACACCCTGTATCTGGGGCGTTCCGGCTCCGGCAAGTCCACGGCGTTGAAGCACAACCCGGCCATTCCCGGCCGGGGGGCACCGGTGGCGCTGTGGGATCCCAACGAGGACCACAAGGCCCGCCGGTACCGCCGCATTGGCGACTTCGTCAAGGCGCTGATCAAAGCGGACCAGGTCTGGCGCACCCAGCGCCGGGGCTACCGTATTGCCTACTGCGGGGTGAACAGCCAGGAGGCGTACAACATCTGGTGTAAGGCCGTGGGCGAGATCCTCGACGGACGCTGGCTGACCTACCTGATCGCCGAGGAACTGGCCGACGTGTCCCCACACGCCGGCGCGGCCCCGCCGCCGGCCAAGAAACTGCTGAACCAGTGCCGCAAATACGGCGGGATCTTTCACGGCACCAGCCAGAAGCCGACCGAGATCAGCAAGACTTATTACAGCGGCTGCGATCACCGCTACATCGGCGTGGTGAAGACCCTGGATGAAGTCAAACGGATGTCGGCGGAAATCGGCCTATCCCGCGACGAGTTCAACACCCTGGAGAACATCGACGAGGTGCAGGTTCAGCTCTGGTACGACAATTCCAAAACCGTGGAGAAGTGGACCCATGTTTTCTAAGACCTGGTATGGCTTGAAATTGGGCGTGATGGCCCTGGGTGTTGTGCTTCTGGTGTTGTGGACGCTGTTAGAGGATCTGGTGGAGATTTGCGTGGTGCATGTCCTCCCGCCTCTGATGCTGCTGCTCCTGCTGGCTTACGCCATGGCTTTAACAGACCGCTTGACGTAGACGGTCAACCTCGTTCTATAAGGCAAGTCACAGAGTGACAAAACCTGTGCAACTACCGAAAGGAACGAGCCATGAACCAAGTGAACAAGGTGAAGGACCAGATCGACTGGAGCATCGTCGTGTCTGGCGTCGTCACCGCCATCATCATCGGCCTGAGTATCTGGGGCATGCGTAAAGCTGGCCTGAATACACCCGCCGCCGTTCTGAAAGGGGGTGTGTAATGCCGTTTCGCACGCTCCGAGAACTCACCAACGTCAGCCAGGTAAAACCCGGCGGCGTCGTCACCATCACCTTTGATCCCGGCCCCAAGTACCACGCGGCCCTGCTCAAGCTAAAGGACATCACCCTGGCCCAGATCACGGAAATGCGGCTGAAGGTCAATTCCGAGGTGGTCCACCGCTACAGCGGTACCGAGCTGGACATTCTGAACCGTTTGCGCGGTTTCCAGGCGTATAGCGGAGGCGCGGCCACCACCGGTTTCCTGCGGGTGCCGTTTGACCGTCCCAAGCTGCGCCAGCGTGTCCTGGAAGAGGACGGCGGCATCAACACCGGCCAGATGGACCCGAACACCGGCGACATGATCACGGTGATGAAGCTGGAGATCCAACTGGCCAGCGGTGCCTACTCCCCGGAAGTGGTCAAGGCCTCCGCCTTTCAGTCCGTGGGTACCAACGAAGGCCCCGGCACCATTCGCCGCATCATGAGCACCACCCGCAACGCCCAGGGCGCGGGCCGGATTACCTGGTCCGACTTCGAGGTGCCGAGCGCCAAGTTCATGTCGGTGGCCTCCATCGTGATGATCCCGGACGCCAACAACATCACCGAGGTGGAAGTGTTCCGGAAGCAGGACAGCGTGTTCCTCGCCGATTCCGACGAGAACGACTACCTGCTGAACGACGGTGACGGCGGCCGCCAGGCGATCGCGGGCGTGTTCCCCATCCTATGGGATCTGGAAGGCTACGGCGGCAACGTGCTGTCGATCGCGTCCGTGCGTAATGACGGCACCCTGGTGGCGCTGTCGCAGGGGGATTATCGCGTCAAGTGTCAGGTCGATGGCGCGATGCAGGTGACCATGCTGATGGAATACCTGGGCCGGCTGAAGTAAGGGGGTCGCTATGAGCGTATGGGAAAAACTGGAGGGGTATCTGGACGTGGCCGTGGATGCGGCCGCTGAAGGGTATGTGGCCTCTAAAACCCCGACCCCGACGGCGGAACCGTCGCAACCCTACCCACAACAGACCGTCACCACGGTGCCGGCGAACCAGTCGGACCGCGCCCCAACGTCCATGCAGCGGGCAGCCCAGGCCATTGAGCCGTATCGGGCCTACCTTCCCTGGGCTCTGGTGGCCCTGGTGGCGGCGTGGATGCTGGTAAGGAGCGGGCGCTAATGCTTCCGGCTATGGCGTTGAGCGGCGGTTCTGGTGGGGGCGTTGACCTGTCCGCCGGTCCGGCCACATCGGGCGCGGACAGCAACAGCGGCGGGGCGGTGTTCAACTTCGCCCCGCCGGCCCGCGTGCAACAAACCCAGTCGATCACCATGACCCTGGCGGTGGTGGCGATCGTGGGCCTGGTGCTATGGCTGCAGAGCCAGAAGTGATCCGGTCGCGCTGGTGCCAGGCGGCGGAAACCGCCCTGCTACCGGCGGCCGGATCGGTCCAGGAGCTGGAGCGCACCCGCGCCGATGTGCTGCACGATCGTTGCACCGAGCTGTACCAGGTGCGCGGATCCGCCGAGGGCTGGCTGGTGCTGCGTCTGGAGGGCTCCCTGCTGGATGAGCTGGAGCTGGTCATTGTCCTGGGCGCGGGCCACGGCACACGGGCGGTGATTCCGCTGGTCAAACGCTACGCCACCCGCCTGGGGGCCACGATCCGAACCCACATCACCCGCGCCGGTTTAAAGCGCATGTACGAAGCCGAAGGCTTCCACCAGGCACAAATTGTAATGAGATGGAGGCCCGGCGATGGGCAGTAGCTCAAAGAGCAGTAACACGACGAAAAATACCAACTTCGTCAACAACAACTACGGCGACAGCGGCGGCGGTACCGGATCCGCGCTGGCCGATAACCTGAACATGGCCGAGTCGCAGTTGACGACCGGCGATTTCAATATCAGCTCGACCGATCACGGCGCGGTAAAGGCCGGTACCAGCGTGGCGAACAAGGCCCTGGACAGCAACACCCGCGTGATTACCGAGCTGGCCGACCAGGCTTATGACGATCTGAGCGAGGGCCGGGAATGGGCCGGTGTGCTGGCCGGTGACGTGGTCGATCAGTTCCAGCGCACCACCGAAATGGCCCTTCAGCGAAATGCCGAGAACGTCAAACAGTCCTTTGCCTTTGCCGCCAATTCCGAACGATCGGACAGCAGCCTGGCCCTGGAGAACATCACACCCTGGGCGTTTGGTGCGGTGATCGTCATTGCCCTGGTCCTGCTTTGGAGTAACCGAAAATGATCCAGAATTTTGACTTTACCCTGGATCCAGGGGAAAGCCGGCATCTCACCTTCGGCGAGGTCGATTTTGTGTTCTGCCGTCAGGCCGACGTGCCCATTGATTTTATCGTGAACCAGCAGACCACCAGCCTGGAAACCGGCGGCGAGTATGAACACCGGGAGGGCCTTTTTAGTCGGGCCACGATCCGCAACCCATCCACCAAGCGGCCGGTAACGGTCCGGCTGAAAATGGGTACCAGCCGGTACCGCCAGATCATCATCCAGGGCGAGGTGGTGATTGACCCGCGTGTGAAAACCGCCACCGGCGACTTTGTCAGCGATCAGCGGGCGGATCACCCCGTGTTTGTGGCCATGGACTACAAGCGCGAGCCGGTCATCACCGCCGGATCCGGAACCATGACCCTGGAAGCGGACGCAACGGCATTTCTGGAAGGGTATAGGCCGCTTAATGGCGGCGTGGTGTACGAGGACACCATTGAAGCCTATTACAGCGGTACCAACGATTACGCCATAAAGCTGGACCGAGCAACCGGCCAATTGATCGCATCGGACAAGATTGTCTCCGATGTTGGCCCCATGCAGGCGGGCTGTCCCATCGGCGGTGGCCAGTGGCTGCTGGGGGGCGACGACGGCTACACGTACGTTTGGACGTTCGGTCAAGTTAACAACATCGCCAGCACGGACAGATACAGCAATTTCCAGTGCGAAGGTGCGTTTTGGGTTTGTATCTTTGTCGGCCCCGGCGGTGACTATTGGGGCGTGGATTCCGATTATAAGTGGTACAACATCACCCAAGCGTACAAGGCTTTTACCCTCACCTCGTCGCACCGATTCGGCTGTGCCCTGGGTAATGACGTGGTCGCCATAAGCATGGGCGAAGTGTTCACCGTTATGCGTGAGGACACCGCGGGCGCGTGGACGCAGGTTAATGAATTCAATGGCAGCGGGTTTGCCATCCGCAACGGCGGATCAGCCAACGTGGAGGCCAGCACCGGCAAGATCCTGGTGCTGGACTCTGACAGCATCGACGAAACCTATAACGTCATTGAAGTCGAGCCGGAGGACTACGGCCAGGGCGAAATTCACTATGGCATCGCCCGTGAAGGCTGTTTGAAGATCCCGCGCCTGTTTAATCCTGGCATCCAGCACGACGCCCGCACCGACGCCCAGGTGTCTGTGGAGTTTGTCAACGGCATGGCGTATGCCTCCGGCCAGGTCATCAAGTACACCCTGGACCTGCTGGGAATCGATACCTCCGGTGATTACCTGGATGGCATCACCGGATTCAAAGCCCGCACCCGCTTCGGCGAAATCAACAAAGATCTGGGCGGCCGCACCTTTTCCGCCGATGAAATCGCCGACGATTTCGACGACGTCGAACTGCCGCAAACCGTCACCATCACCGCACTAGAAAGCCTCTGGAGTAACCGAGTATGAGCCAACTTTTTGCTATGAAGGGCTCCCTGCCCTTTGAACCCCGCGCCCTGATCGATCTGGGTACCGTGGCGGTGGCCTACACCACCCCGTCCGCCTACCAGCTCAAGCTGGGCAACCTGGCCAACATGAACGGCACGGAATACCAGGTGCGGTACAAGCTGGCGCGGACCGGCGGCGCGGCCTCGGTCGCTGTCACCTTGAGCCTGAAGCGCGGTAACGGAACCGTGCTTTGGTCCAAGGCGCTGAACCTGGCGGCCGGTGCCACCGCGATCGGTGCCGAGGATCTGGACTTGGGCACCGTGTCCGGCGGTGTGCCGCTGTTCCTGGAAGCCGAAGTCACCACCGCCGATGCGGGTACCACGGCGGACCTGGACGTGGATCTGATCGCGGAAACGCCGGCGATCGTCGGCGGCTGCTAACCGTGCGCTTCCTGGTATTGGCCGCCCTTGCGGGGGCGGCCCTTTTTGCCTGGCCGCGAACTGAGAAGGGGGGTGACGTGCTCGACATGACCAAGCCGCGCGGGATTCGGCTCAACAATCCCGGCAATATCCGCCACGGCGACAACTGGCAGGGCATGGCCCAGGACCAGCCCGACGAGTCGTTCGTGTACTTCGTCGATCCGCGCTATGGATACCGCGCCATGGTCAAGGTGTTGCAAAGCTACGCCCGCCGGGGCGTGGTGACGGTGCGTGACATTATCAACACCTGGGCTCCGCCGGTCGGACGGGATCCGAACACCGGCGAAACCTACACCCAGGAAACCGGGGCCTATGTGGCCCATGTGGCCCGCCGCCTGGGCGTGACACCGGACGCCCGCGTGGACCTGGACAATAAACACCAGGTGGTGGAGCTGCTGGACGCCATCACCCGCCACGAAAACGCCAACGAAACCTTTGACCGGTCCACCATCGAACGGGGGTATGAACTCGCATGACTGTACACAAGTGGATGCTGGTGGCCGCGATCGCCGCCACGCTCTGGTACCACATGAACAAACCCAAGGATAACCAGGCATGAAACTGAGTAACCAGAATTACCTGGTGATTGCCCTGGTTGTCCTGGTGGTGCTCTGGTACCTGAAGAACCAGGCCGGCAAAGCGGTGGATGCGGCGGTGACGGCCGTGAATCCGGCGGACCAGGGCAATCTGGCCAATCGCCTGGCCAACGAGGGGCTTTGGCGGGGCGGATCCGATGGCGTCGGCACGCTCGGGACCGACTTCTACGACTGGACCCATGACGACGAAAGGTGGTGGAACTGATGGAAGGCGCGGAACTGATTCTGCCAATGGCCGGCACTGCCGGCGTGGCGTCGTGGATCGGCACCATGGTGGCCAACCGGACCAACCTGGCAAACCTCAAGGCGCGGCTGATGGAAGTGATTGACGAGGTCAAGGACCTGCGCGATCGCCAACACAAGACCGAGCTGAAAATCACCCGACTGGAGAACCACCAGTGAAGACCAAAACCCGCAAAGCACTGAAGTGGCTGTCAGGCACCGTCCTGGCCGCTGTCCTGATGGCCGTAGGGGCCACACCGCCGGTGGCCACCAGCCTGGGGCCGGTGATCAACGAAAACATTTGGGGACTGTTTGACGATGGCGACGAAGAAAGAAGCGCTGAAGGGCAACAAGCGACTGAAAAAAGGCTACTATTGGACGAAGGGCGGGACGATCGCCAGGGCCAAGCCGAAGAAGCGGACGCCGCTGTACAGTTGCGCGAAGAAGCTGGGGAGCAAAGGCGGAAAGATCAGCTCAAGGAAGCAGCGGCGGCTGTTCTGATCGATCAAGTCACACGCTCACTAGACAAAAGCCAGTAATGCCATTAGATTACGTGGCACCAGAAATGAAAAAGGCCGCCCCGAAGGACAGCCCCAATCAATTCACTGTTAGCGCCTTGAATTGTAGCCGGGACTCTGAGGGGGTGCAAGTACACCAAGCAGAGAAACGCATGCAAGGCAACCGCTGTAACCACGACAAAAGCAAACCCCGCCTGTACCGCGCCCAGCGGACCAAGGAAATCAACACCCTCGTTAAACGTGTGCGCCGCTTCTACGACCGGCCGCTGTCGCTGTTCAAGGATCTGCGCCACCTGGACAACCGCAAACGCCAGGTGCGATCGGAGCGCCGCGAGGCGGTGGTGTCCGTGCTGGCCGTGATTCTGGCCCATTACGACTACGGGCAAGACCGGTTTGGGATCCTGGACCAGCACACCGGCCAGTTCCGCCGCTTCGGCTGCGACTTTATCGCCGATCGGTCCGGCCTGTCCCTGCCCAGGGTATGGCGGGCGCTGTCCGATCTGCGCCGCTCCGGCTACCTGTTCGCCACCAAGAAAACCCGCAAGGTGGACGGCGAGCTGGTCCATGACGTGGCTGTGCGCTGGCTCACCGCCCGGTTCTGGTCCGCTATGAACGCCTGGGGCACCCTGGAGACGATCGCGGCCAAGGCCAAGAAACGCAACGCCCGCATTGTACGCAAGCTGAAAGACAAGCTCACCAAGGCCCACGAGGCCGCCCTGAGACGCGATTACGAGGCCCGAACGGGCAGACCCATGCCCAAGGGCGCGCGCTCCGTCTCCGCCATCCTGGAAACGCTCAAGCCCGCTTAGCCCCCCGGAACCACTTGGCCAGGCCGACCTGGTCACCCACGCACACCCATACCTAAAAATTGATCAAAAAATAAACAACTTACCCAACACCTGGTGTGGATCCGCCGGCGCGGATCCGGCAAGCACCAGGTGTTTTTATGTATTAACAGTTAAGTCTTAGTTCAGAAGTGCATTAGCTCTCAGATATAACGGGCAAGCCCAGAAACACTACGTATTAAGGGCCTGCGGCCCTGGTCGCTGCGCTCCGGATCGAGTTGGCGGGCTACGCCCTTATTGGTGGGCACGGGGCAGGACGGCCAGCGGCCGTCCGGAAGCAGCGGAGACGGGGCTTTAGGCTGCGTTTGCCCTGGAGGGCAAGCCGATGGCTTGCGGCTGATCAGATCGGCGAGAGATGGACGGGCTACGCCCGCGTTGACCAGTGGGGGCAAGAACAACCAGGTGCGCGGGCTATGCCGCTTCGCGGCGGGCGGGAGCCTGGAAGTTTGGAAGTTAAAATTTTGACTTCCAGGTGATGCGCTGAACGGGCGTTATGGTAAACACCAGGTGAAAACCGGCGACGTAATAGGCAAAATGAATCAACAGAACATTGAAAACGTCACCACATAAAACTACTATTGTTGGTGTCGAAAACACAAAACGAGGTAAACGACATGGCAACAATGAAAGATGAACAAGCCAAACAAGCCGTTGCAAAGATCCACGCCCGGATAGCCGAGGCGGAAGAAAAGCGCGAGCGGGCCAAAGAACGGGGAATGGATCCGTTGTTGCGTCTGTGCAAAGTAGCCCAGGGCGACAGCGGCCAGTGTCACCATGTACGGCGGTTTCTGCTGGGGCTTTATAACGGTTACAGGTGGCCTTTCGATCTGATCAGGCTCAGAAACCTGGATAGCAACCTTTTGGATGATTGCCTGGCTGTGCTGGAGCTAGACGCGCGCGGCGGCCATGAGGTTCACACCTACATCAAGGGTGGTGAAGATCTATGGCGGTCCTGGTGGGCGATGGAGGACAACGACGAATGAACATTCAGATTAGAGTCAACGGCCAGGCGATCCTGGAGGGTGATGTGGTGGAGTTGCTGCTGCTTCGATCGTTTCAGGGTGCCCTGAACTTTCACCCGCCAGAAGGCGCGAACATAGAAATCATGGCGTGCGAGCAAGGCTATTGCCTGTTCAGTGAAGAAACGATCAGTTACGAGGATTCGGAATGAAGGTTGAAAAGGCCAAAACGCTGTTTGAGGCGGGCGCTGTAATGGCCTGTAGCGTGATTCCCGCCCCCATGGAGGGGGCAGGGTATCTAATGCAGATTCAGCGCCGTGACGGCCACGAGGAGGCGTTAGAAACCGCCCGCAAGGGAGAGCCCCGGATATTCCGGACACTGGACGCAGCGGCGAACCAGGCCCGCGTCATCGGTTTCCGTCAGATCCAGGTCTATCTGTGACAGCGCCTGGCCGGTGGTCAGCCCCAGGCGATCGGCCAGCGCCTCAAAGTCTGTCCACTCAGTGGCCGTCAGGTGGTGCTTTATTCTCTCCATTGCTTTGGTCCTCCCATTGTTTGTAGGTCCGGACGATGTCGCCCAGGGATTCCTTGAGGGTGACAATATAACCACGTTGCGCGCTGAGTTTGACCGCGTGAGCCATGGCAATGTCCCACACGTCCGGATCCACCCGGACCGTGCGCGCCTTGGTGATCGTCTCGGGAGGCTTGCGGCCGGGGGCTTTGATCTGCTTTCTGTGCGGTGGTTTCTTCGGTCCCATGATGCGTTTCC
>JAKLLS010000119.1 GCA_022014155.1 Marinobacter sp.
CAGTGCCTGTGATGACTTTCTTTTCACGGAAAACCTTGAGTATCCGGAGGAAGTGACGCCGGATGAACCGGCCAAAACCGAAAAAGAAACCCCGAAAAAGAAATCCGAAAAGCTCCCTGAGGAAGTGGCACTGCTCAAACGAGCCTGGGAACAAACCCAGGACGATCAGGGGTGGGCGACCTTCTCCGCAGCCGGATCCTTCCTCAAGCGCACCCGCCCGGATTTCGACCCCAGGACCTATGGCGCCAAGAAGTTTTCTGACTTGTTGGTCGCGAGGTCCGAGTATTTTACGGTCATGAAGGGGGCTGATGGACAGGGGTATCGGGCGTATAAGCCAGTTAACGAGAAGTAATCAGGCTGCCGCGCTGGGATTCAATGCGATATCCGACCGAGAAGATTACGTCCAGACTGTAGTGTTCGATGTCCCGCCAAACCTGGCGCTGACCCTCTCGGCGAACTATCCGGGATTTCCGGATAGTTCCATCATTCTCCATCTTGTGCCAGAGCTCCATGGCGGCTCGCATCACCTCTTGGGCAGTAGCGCCAGATAAGCCTTTTTTGGATAACTCTAAGAATGCGCTCATGGTTGATCAAAAAAGCGTTAGCGTTTATAGGTTCTTATAATGTGCTCAATATGGCTTGTCAAAGTGCTGAATCCCCGCGCAACTGGCTAAGCAGCTCAGTGGCTGCATGTCGGGTTGTTTGGCGCCTACCTCTGCCAACTGCTGCTCGTCATAGCCTTGGTGTTGGTCCGGAAACCAACGGAGATAATGGTATCCAGATTATAATGTTTGATACGGCGGCGGACCTGTCGCTTGCCGTCTCGGCGAACTACTAAGAATTCCTTGGTCGTTGCCTGCTCGACCAGTTCCTCATCTTTATAGATGTTCCGCAGGTGCATGAGGATGTTTTCGGGGGCAGGTCACATCCACAAAACAAAGAAACTCGTATCGAATTACTCTTGTTTCGCGGGCCGGGAGCCGTGGGGCTCAGCTGAAAGTCGGAGATAAAGCTAGCTGAGTTCGAATTGGGTGTTGGGAGTGGTATTGACGGCTGGAGTAAGTACGGCTCGATCGCCTTTAACTCGAGGACACCGGGCTTTGCTCGGGTTGCCGGTAACAGCGAGGTGGTAGATCAGTGCTCGAAGCGAAAGTTTTCGGCTATTTGACCAACATTCATCATCACATTGTTGTTTCGGGCGAGCTGATGAGCGTTGGGTTCCAGGATGGCAATTAATAGATATTGATCATCATTCATCGCCCCCTGGCAATAAAGCAGGTGACAGTCACTCGTCATTTGAAATTGCATTGCCCGCACTGGCCAATCGGAATCGGCACTCCTCAGATGAATGTGTTTGACCTCTTCCTCTTTCACTATCTTAAGGGTGCATTCATTGTCATAAGGTACATCACGCCCAAAATGGTCGGGACGATTTCCTGTCGTCTTGTAATCCCTGAAGTCTTCTACCAAGTCTTTTAGTTGATCCCTTGGCACCGCATCTTCAATAATTTTGGACGTGAATACCTCTACCACTTAGTAAATTCCCCTAGATCCTCTGTTCTGGCCTCTGCGAGCGCTTTGGCACTGTTTTCACAGTACTTCGCTAGCTCGGCTCCGGAAGGTCGGAAGCGACTACGGAACGTTCGAGCTTCCTCCTTATCACCAATTAGTTTCATCATCTCTTCAAAGAGTTCTGCGCCAATGACATAACCAGCAGGCTTGTTGTGGCTCAGAACAGCAATGGGTTGATCGCCAAAGTACTGCGCAGGGTTGTTTCGCAGCGCAGAGATGCTTACGGATTTCTCCGCCAAGATGGCGTGAGTTTCCATGACGAACCCTCTCCAATATTTATGATAATATATGATCAATATTTTGCACAAATTTTTGTGCATTTGTGTGTATATAATAATGTTGGTTTTAGGTTTTGTCAAAGTCGAGCAAGCTTTGAGCTTGGCCTCTGCTGGTGCCATCCTGTGCTCTTAATGCAGGTCTTCTCCTGTCGGAATTCTTCAGTCTTTCCTCCGTGCGCCTATGGTCTTGCTTCGAGCCTCTTTCACCAAAATTGATGCGGGGTTATCTGGTGTGCATTCTTTTGTGTCCAGGATGTAGGACTCGGAGTGGCGGTTGCTAGGTCTAGGTATTGGGTGAGGGTTTTTCTCTACAGCAAGGGTAAATATTAGTGCTAGGTGAATAGCTTGTTGTGAAGCAGGTTTTCGGGAGGCGCGTAGTCGCGGATTGGAGATTCGGGCGGGTGCTGCGAAATTGGTGTTGTGATTTTTTGTAGGTTAGTGTCCCGCGAGTGTCCCATGCGGTGGTCCAGAAACAACAAAGCCCGCACAAGGCGGGCTAAGTTATTGAATTATTGGTGCCCGGAGGCGGAATCGAACCACCGACACGGGGATTTTCAATCCCCTGCTCTACCGACTGAGCTATCCGGGCGTGTTGCGCTACTGCTGTGCAACGGGGCGCTATTAAACCGGTTTCGTTGTTTTGAGTCAAGGCTGAGGGGTAAAAATTTCCGGATCTTTTGCGGATTGCTCAGCCTTTGATCAATAAGGCTTATTTTTCCGGCGGTACGTAGCCTTCGGCCTTGTCGAAGGGCTCGTTGTTGAAGAAGCGCTCCATCTGGGCCTGCAGATATTTGCGGGTGTTCGGGTCCATCAGGCTCAGGTGTTTTTCGTTGATCAGCATGGTTTGCTGGTTCTGCCATTCTTCCCAGGCTTTCTTCGAGACGGTTTCCAGGATTTCCTGGCCTTTCTTGCCGGGCATGGGTGGGAAATCGAGTCCTTCCAGTTCTTCCTGGTACTTACGACAGAAAACGGTGCGGCTCATGTCTGCTCCTGTTGGAATTGGCCGTTTAGTTAGCTGCGCAAATGATAACAGATCGGAGCCGGGGCTGGTCAGTGTGCGGGCTCAGAGCAGGGCGGTCTGTTCCGGGTTGGTCAGCAGCGTGCGAATCGGCGCGGGCAGGCCCAGGGTGAGGGCCTGGTCCCGGTGTAGCCAGCGCTGGCTGTCATTGTCGGCGATGGCATTGCTGGCGGTCACTGACAGCCTCGCGGGCTGGATATGCAGGTGGTAGTGGCTGAAGGTGTGGCGGAAGCCGCCAATCAGTTCGGCATCGCTGCAGTCGAAGCCAAACGCCTGCTCACAGGCCTCAGGAAGTTCATCCGGGCTGAATGCGGGGTCAAGCTCGGGCAGGCTCCACAGACCACCCCAGATACCGCTGGGAGGGCGCCTTTCCAGCAAGATCCTGCCCTCGCTGTCTTCGAGGATGACCATCCAGGTGGTTTTTTCCGGTTTCGCCTTTTTGGGCTTTGAACCGGGGTAAAGGCCGACTTCGCTATTCCTGTAGGCAAGGCAGCCGATTTGTAGTGGGCACGTCTCGCACGCGGGACGCGAGCGAGAGCACACTATGGCACCCAGATCCATGATGGCCTGGGTATAGTCCCGTACCCGGGTATCCGGGGTGTGCTGTTCGGCATGCTCCCACAGGGTGTTGAGTACTTTGGTTTGTCCCGGCCAGCCCGGGACGGCGTGATAGCGGGCGAGTACGCGTTTGACGTTGCCGTCGAGAATGGCTGCCCGTTTGCCGAAGGCCTGGGCCAGAATGGCAGCCGCTGTGGAGCGGCCGATACCGGTGAGGGATTCCAGTTTTTCCTGGTCGGCGGGGAATTCGCCGCCAAAGTCGTTCACTACGGTTCTGGCGGCTTTTTGCAGGTTGCGGGCGCGGGCGTAATAGCCAAGGCCGGACCAGTGGCTGAGTACGTCGTCCTCGGGCGCTTCCGCCAGGGTCTGCACATTCGGGAACCGCTGCATGAAGGCCTGGAAGTAGGGAATCACCGTGGTGACCTGGGTCTGCTGCAGCATGATCTCCGACACCCAGACCCGATATGGGGTGCGATCGTGGTGCCACGGCAGGTCATGTCTGCCGTGTAGGTCGTACCATGCGAGCAGATCCAGGGCGAAACTGTCACTCATCGGTTGAACAGCCCTTTCACCGCGTCCTTGATCTTGTCGCCTTCTTCGCCCAGTTGTTCATCGATCTTTTCCTGAACCTTTTCTTTGGCTTTGTCTTTGGCGCGATCGGTCTCTTCCTTGACCTTTGCCTTTGCAGCGTTGGCGGCAATGTCCTTCAGGGTGTCCCGGAAGCGGGAGCCGTCGAAGGAGCACAGGCCAGCAGGGTCTTCGGAGAAGTTGCCGCGGCACTCAACCGGGATGACGGCGTTTTTGACGTATTCCGTTACGCGGCAGGCTTCGTCGCGGTGAATCTCGCCGACAATCCGCAGGCCCAACTCATAGTCGAGATTGGTTTGTTTCAGGTCGACGGTACCGTCGCCTTCCAGGCGCATACCGGCCAGGGCGGCGACCAGGTCGGTGTTGTTGAGCGTATTGCCGTCGATCTTCAGCGTGCCCTTCATGTCGTTGAAGGGGGTGGTGGTGCCCCAGTCGCTGGTACTCAGGCTGTCCTGATTTGCCAGTGCAATGCCCTGGCATGCCATGCGAGTCAGGTTCATCTTGCGGAACTCACCTTTCGCGAGGTTGAAGCCGACTTCGCCTTTGGCGTTGTCACGCAGCGCGGAAATCCGGTTGCCGGTGGTTTTCACATCCACGGACAGATTGGCGCCACCGGCGAGCATGTCGACTTCGGCAAGGTCCGTCAGCAACGGCAGGGTCTGCACATTATTGACCTTGGAACCGATCGCCCATTTCGGGTTATCCGTGCGCGCGTCCAGGGTGACGTTGGCGCCGAAGCTGCCGTCGTACAGCTTGCCGCTGAACTCGTCCACTTTCAGCACGCCGTTCTTGGCGGTAATAGACGATTTGATCTCGTTAATGGTGAGATTGCTGATGATCAGTTCGCCCAGGCCAAGATCAATATCCAGCAGCAGAGTGCGCAGGGTTTCCAGGGGCAACAAGTCGCTTTCCTCGGCTGGTGCCTGAGCGGTGCTGCCCGTTTCTTCGGGGGCGCCGTCGCCTCCATTGCTGTCGGCTTCGCTTTTGCCTTCTTCCGGAGTGGGCGGCAGATAGCGGTCTGCATTGATCGCATCCCCTTGCAGGTTCAGAGCAACGGCGCTGTTGCTCAGGGTGTAGCTGCCGCTGCCGGTGAAAGTGGTGTCATCGAGTCCGATGGACAGATCGCTCAGCTCCACAGAACCGGCCGGTCCGCCGATATTGGTGGAGAAGGAAATGGCTTTGAGAACGTCGGGATCCTCGGTTTCAATGGCCGGCTGGCCAAGGGCTGCCAGCAGTTTCTTGAGGGAGAATTCGTCGATGCTGAGCATGCCATTCAGTTTTGGCTTGTCGCCAAAGCCGTTAACCGACAGGTCGGTGTTAAGGGTCAGATCCGCCAGACTGGCGGTAAAGCCGTTAATGCTGGCCGTCTCATTCTCAAGATTGGCTTCGATGGCGCCGGTCAGTTTGGCAGTGACTGCTTTGCCGCCGAACGGTTCGCCCTTCATGTCGAATACGGCTTCGAGATCAGAGATGCCAAATTCGTTCAGGGCTTCGTTCGCGGCGAGCAGGGCGCTCAGGCGGCCATCCACTTCCAGTTGGGGCTGATTGGTTTCAACGCGGAAGCCGATGTCCAGCGGAAAGCTGCTGCCCAGGGTGATATCGCTAGCAGTCACCGTAAAGTCTTCCAGGGTCACCGATTGGCCGGTGCTGGCATCGTTGTAGTGAACCTGGGCGTTGCTGATTTCCACGTTCTCCACGTTGAAGTTCAGCGGCTCGCTGCCCCCGGCTTCGGTTTCCTCCGTGGTCAGCGTGCCTTGCTGTTCCTCGGCAGGTTCCTGGCTTTCAGCTCCTTCACCTTCCGGCATGATGCGGGTCCAGTTGCCATTGCCGACCTTATCCACGTTCAGGCGCGCGTCCAGGCCATCCAGCAGGAAGGTGTTTACTCGGGGTGACATGGCGATCAGTGACCAGAAGTCCAACTGAGCCACCAGCCGGTCCAGTTTTACAAAGCGTTCGCCCTCAAGCGTGGCTTCCACATCATTGAGCTCCAGGCCGAGGGGGATGAAAGACCAGCTGATGTCGCCCTCCAGGATGAGGTCGAGGTTGGTGTTGTCTTCGGCGGCTTTTTCGATTTGGGGTTTGTAGTCGTTGGGGTCGATGACCATTACGGCGACCGCAACAGCAGCAATTGCCAGGATAATCAGGCCGATGATGGCGAAGGCGGTGTAGCGAACAGCTTTCATAATTCAGGCTTCCTTCCATTTTTATGCGTTCGGGCAGCGCAGGGCGAACAGCCTTAAGGATAACGCAGGGTTAACAAAATAAAAGCGTGTATGTATGACAATACGTTAGTGATAGGCCAAAATAGCGAACTGTTTTCTGACAATAACGTGTAATAACTTTAATAACTCTACAGAGACAAAAAAGGAGCTGGCTGTGGCTATCACTGTATCGATCGAGCTGAACCGGGAATTGGACATACCGGGCAGTTACGATGATGTATTCGACCTTCTCGCCGACGTGCCCCGTTCTGCCAGCCACTTTCCGAAAGTGGACAAGTTGGTGGACCTTGGCGACAACACTTATCGCTGGGAAATGGAGAAGGTGGGTGTCGACAAACACGCTATCCAGTCCGTCTATGCGTGTAAGTATTCCGCGGACAAGAGCAGTGGCACGATTGCCTGGGAACCGGTGAAAGGTGAAGGCAACGGCGTGGTTCGTGGATCCTGGACCATTACCTCCAAGGGGGATGACGTTACTGCAGTCAAGTTCAAGACCAATGCCGAGCTCACCGTGCCGCTGCCCAGCCTGTTGAAGCTGGCGATCAGCCCTGTCATCAAACACGAGTTCAACAGTTTGGTGGATACTTACATGAGTAACCTGAAAAAAGCCTTCTGACGGTCGGGCTATCAACGCCATTGAAGGTCATGGTAGGACTCGGGGATGCAGAAAAGGTATAATCCGCAAATAATCAGTTTCCGGCATTTTGCCTATTCATAACCTGGAGTCCCCATGGCCGAACGTAAGGCTCGGGTAGAGAGAAATACCCTTGAAACGCAGATCACCGTTGAGATCAACCTCGACGGTACCGGGCAATCCACCTTTGATACCGGTGTACCCTTCCTTGAGCACATGATGGACCAGATCGCCCGTCATGGCCTGGTGGATCTGAACATCGTCTCCAAGGGCGACCTGCACATTGATGACCACCACACTGTGGAAGATATTGGCATTACCCTGGGGCAGGCCTTCAAACAGGCTGTTGGCGACAAGAAAGGTATTCGTCGTTACGGTCACGCCTATGTGCCGCTTGATGAGGCCCTCTCACGGGTCGTTATTGACCTGTCGGGTCGGCCTGGCCTGATGATGGACGTTCCCTACACCCGGGCTGCCGTGGGTGGCTTTGACGTGGACCTGTTCGAGGAGTTCTTCCATGGATTCGTGAACCACTCCATGGTGAGCCTCCACATCGATAACCTGAAGGGCAAGAATACCCACCACCAGATTGAGACGGTATTCAAGGCCTTCGGTCGCGCACTGCGCATGGCTATCGAGATGGACGAACGCATGGCGGGTATTACTCCGTCCACCAAGGGCTCGTTGTAGAAAGGCTCACTGTAACCGGTCACCGAAGGACACCGCATTACCATGAAAACCGTTGCCATTATCGACTACGGCATGGGCAACCTTCACTCTGCTAAAAAAGCGGTAGAGCACGTAGCCCCGGACACCACCGTACTGGTCACTGACAATGCCGATCAGATCCGCGAAGCCGACCGGGTGATTTTGCCCGGTGTCGGTGCCATCCGCGACTGCATGGCTGAAATCCGCCGTTTAGGGGTCGACACCCTGGTGCGCGAAGTGTCGCAGGACCGCCCGTTCCTGGGTATCTGCGTCGGCATGCAGGCGCTGATGTCTCGTAGTGAGGAAAACGGCGGAGTCGACTGTATCGACCTGTTCCCGTCTCAAGTGCGTTACTTCGGTGACAATCTGACGGAAAACGGCGAGCGCCTGAAGGTGCCACACATGGGCTGGAATGAGGTCTATCAGACTATTGAGCACCCGCTCTGGCACAACATTCCGGACGGTGACCGTTTCTATTTTGTGCACAGTTACTACGTCGAAGCCGAAGGCAACGCTGACATCGCCGGCCGCAGCCATTACGGCGTCGACCTGGCAGCCGCGGTGGCGAGAGACAATATCTTTGCAGCGCAGTTCCACCCGGAGAAAAGCGCCCGGGCGGGGCTGCAGTTACTGAAGAACTTTACTGACTGGACTGGAAAATGCTGATTATCCCCGCCATTGATCTGAAAGACGGCAAATGTGTTCGCCTGCGCCAGGGTCGCATGGACGATTCCACCGTATTCGGTGACGACCCCGTCGATATGGCCACCCGCTGGGTGGAAGCCGGCGCCCGTCGCTTGCACTTGGTAGACCTGAACGGTGCCTTTGCCGGTGAGCCGGTCAACGGTGAAATCGTCCAGGCCATCGCCCGCAAGTACCCGGATCTGCCAATCCAGATTGGCGGCGGCATTCGCTCTGCTGAAACCATCGAGGCTTACCTGAAAGCCGGCGTACAATGGGTGATTATTGGTACCAAGGCGGTGAAAGAGCCCGACTTTGTGACTGACATGTGCAAGAAGTTTCCGGGCCACATCATTGTGGGTCTGGACGCTAAAGATGGCCGCGTCGCGACCGACGGCTGGGCGGAAGTGTCCGAAGTCATGGCCACCGATCTGGCGAAACGCTTTGCCAACGACGGTGTCGATTCCATTGTCTATACCGACATCAGCCGTGACGGCATGATGCAGGGGGTGAACGTCGAAGCGACCGCGGCACTGGCTGAAGCCGGTGGTATCCCGGTCATTGCCTCTGGCGGCGTCACCAATATGGATGACCTCAAGCACCTGGCAACCGTGGCAGACAAGGGCATCCTCGGCGCTATCACCGGTCGCGCCATCTATGAGGGCACCCTGGATGTGGCAGAGGCCCAGGCCTACTGCGACAGCCTCAAGGCATAAGGATACACGACTATGGGCCTGGCCAAACGCATCATTCCCTGCCTGGACGTGGACAAGGGCCGCGTCGTGAAAGGCGTGAACTTTGTCGATATCCGCGACGCGGGTGATCCCGTTGAGGTGGCTCGCAAGTACAACGAGCAGGGTGCGGACGAGATCACTTTCCTGGACATCACCGCCAGTCATGAAAGCCGTGACACCACCTATGAAACCGTAGAGCGTATGGCGGCGGAAGTCTTTATCCCGCTGACCGTGGGTGGTGGTGTGCGTACCGTCGAAGATATCCGCAAACTGCTGAACGCAGGGGCAGACAAGGTATCCATCAATACCGCTGCGGTGTTCAATCCGGAGTTTGTGCGGGAAGCCGCTGACCGCTTCGGCAGCCAGTGCATTGTGGTAGCGATTGATGCCAAGCGGGTATCGGCCGAGGATGAAGCGCCGCGCTGGGAAATCTTCACCCACGGCGGCCGCAAACCGACCGGGTTGGATGCAGTGGAATGGGCCCGCAAAATGACCGCGCTGGGCGCCGGGGAACTGCTTCTGACCAGCATGGATCGGGATGGCACCAAGATTGGCTTTGATCTCGGCCTGACCCGTGCGGTTAGTGATGCGGTATCGGTACCGGTGATTGCATCCGGCGGTGTTGGGGAGTTGCAGCATCTGGCGGACGGGGTAACCGGCGGCGGCGCGGATGCGGTGCTGGCTGCTTCGATTTTTCACTTTGGCCAGCACACCATTCCCGAGGCCAAGGCGTTTATGAAGGCTCAGGGGATTGAAGTCAGGGATTAGTAGGGTTTGTCGGATTACGGCTTCGCCTAATCCGACAGCTCAGGCTCGATCTTGCAGACCTATTCGCCCCTGGCGTAGGTTGTCCGGATCGCCTGTTTCTCGCCTTCCGCAAACATCTGTTGATTGTTATTCCGTATGGCCCACAGGCCGCTGACAGTCGCGATGGCGATGCCTTGCTCATCCAGCTGCGGCAGATTTTTCTCAAGGTAGTCCACCGTCACCTTGTGTGGGTGGCCAATACCGATGGCACTGCCATTCTCCCGCGCGCGCTTAATCAGTAGCTTGAACTGCCGGTCCACGTACTCTTCGGTTTGTTCGTGATCCAGAAAGACATCCCGGGTGAGGGTTGGAATGCGGTAGGCGTCAGCCACCTGGCCGGCGATGGACGAGGCGATGGTGCGGCTATCGACGAAATACACCGGATAAAGGTCCAGTTCGGACATCACCCAGTCCATGGGCTGTAACTGCT
>JAKLLS010000120.1 GCA_022014155.1 Marinobacter sp.
TGGTCAAACCTTCGAGAATGTCGTTCAGATCCCCGCGAATGGCCAGGTCCGCCGGACGCAGCTTGTTGATTTCGGCAGCGTCGGCGTCGATGTGAATCATCTTCGCGTTGGGGGCGAAACCGTCCAGTTTGCCGGTGGCGCGGTCATCCAGGCGGGCACCGATGACGAACAGCAGATCACATTCGTCTACCGCTTTGTTGGCGGCCCGGGAACCGTGCATTCCCAGCATCCCGAGGTTGTAGGGATTGTGTTTGCCGGCGTTGCCAATACCCTTGAGGGTCACTACCGCCGGCATGGCTGACGACTCGGCAAAGGCGCGGAAACTGTCCTCGGCATGGGCCAGACTGATGCCGCCGCCACTGTAGAGCAGGGGCTTGCGGGCGGTACGCAGCATGGCCAATGCTTCGGTCAAATCCGGGCTGCCGGTGGGCTGTGGCTCTGATCTGGAGCAAGAGGTATCGGCAACGTCAGTGAGTAACAGGTCCTTGGGAATATCAATCCATACCGGTCCTGGCCGGCCGCTCTGGGCCAGTTCAATGGCTTCTTCCATGATGGCGGGCAGGGTGTCAGCGTCGTCAATCAGATAGCTATGTTTGACGATACCCAGGGTCATGCCCAATACGTCGGTTTCCTGAAACGCATCGGTGCCGATCAGGCCGGAGGGCACCTGCCCGGTAATCACCAGCATGGGTATGGAGTCTCGGTGGGCATTGGCCACGCCGGTAATGAGGTTGGTGGCGCCGGGGCCGGAGGTGGCGATACAGACACCCAGCCGACCACTGGCGCGAGCGTAGCCATCGGCTGCCAGGGCGCAACCCTGTTCATGGCGGCACAGCACGTGTTCCACACCCACATCGTCCACCAGCGCGTCGTATAGCGGCATGATGCACCCGCCCGGATAACCGAAAACCGTGCTGATGTCGTGGCGGTGGAACGCTTCAAGAATGTGCTGTGCGCCGTTCATGGTCGTTTTTCCCTTTTTCTTGCTGCAAAAAAAAGCCCCCGGGACCTTTCGGTGCCGGGGGCTTCTCGTGTCTTGTCAGGTTGTTGCTATCTCACCCGCTTGTCCACGCAAAAGCCCCCGGACGGTACCACGACCACCAGGACTAGCTTCACAAGGACGATTACAGCGTTGAAGTTCATGAGATAAGTGCGCTTGCTCAAACTCTGTTTACGATGATGGAAAGTTAACCCGGGAATGAAGATCAGTGCAACCCCTGATTCCACTTTTTTGTGATACCGTTTAACTCCCTGAAACATAACACATGCGCAATAAACGAGAAGAACATGAGCAAGAGTAGGTGGGGCTCCATCGGGTTGTCATTGTTGGTGATCATTGCACTCGTGCTCTGGCTGGTCAGTGGTGAGGTAAAGGTGGCGCAACAGGAAGCTCCGGACATGGACGGTGCCAGTGTTGCGGAGCCGCCCAGCGTCGAGGTGGAAATCCTGCAGTCCCGTCTTTACGAGCCCGGACTGATGTTGCAGGGGCAACTCGAACCCTGGCGGACAGTGGCGATCAGCGCCGGTGTCAGCGGGACGGTGGAAGAACTGGCGGTAGACCAGGGCCAGCGGGTCAAACAGGGGCAGACCCTGTTGCGCCTGTCTGACGACGGTCGCAGGGCCGGTGTTGAACGGTGGCAGGCCCGGGTTCGCAAGTTGGAAGCAGATCTGGCCGCCGCTCGCCGTCTTGGCGCCAGCAACCTGGCCAGCCAGTCGGACATCCTGGGGCTGGAGAGTGATTTGTCCGCAGCCCGTGCGGAATTGGCACAGGTCCGCCATGCCCTCAACGATCTCGCCCCCAAGGCACCTTTTGATGCCATTGTGAACCGTCGCGATGTGGACCTGGGCAATCTGGTGCAGCCGGGTACGTCACTGTTTGAACTGGTCCAGGTGGACCGCCTCAAGGCAACCGGACAGATACCCCAGCAATCGGTTGGAGACGTGGCGGAAGGGCAAAGCGTTTATATCCGATTGCTCAATGGTGGTTCTCTGAAAGGGACGGTGAGCTTTGTGGCCAGTGCGGCCAATCCGCAAACTCGCAGCTTTGCAGTTGAAGTAACGGTGGAGAACCCGGATCTCAAACGGGTAGCGGGCGGCAGTGCCACATTGCGGATCGCATTGCCGGAAACCCGGGCCACCTTTATATCGCCGGCCTACCTGTCCCTGGGGGACGACGGTCGCCCGGGGGTGCGTTATGTGGATGAGGACAATCGGGTGGTGTTCCGCAATGTGAACTTACTGAATGTGACCACCGATGGCGCCTGGGTCAGTGGGCTGCCGGATGAGGTCCAATTGATCACACGCGGTGGTGGCTTTGTGTCCATAGGGCAGGAAGTCCAGCCTGTTGCCCGTTCAAGTGACCGGGGCTGAACGACATGCGTACCCTGATATTTGCGGCTCTTGATCGCAGCCGTACCAGTCTTCTGACCCTCACGTTCCTGATTCTCGGCGGGATCGCAGCCTTCCACAGTATTCCCAAGGAAGCCAATCCGGACGTCACCATCCCGATGATCTACATCTCCATGACATTGGAGGGGATTAGCCCGGAAGATGGAGAGCGCTTGCTGGTCCGACCGATGGAGCAGGAACTGCGCTCCCTGGAAGGCATCAAGGAAATGAAGGGAACGGCATCCGAAGGGCATGCCTCCGTTATGCTCGAGTTTGATGCCGGTTTTGACCCCGATAAAGCCCTGCAGGATGTCCGGGAGAAAGTCGATACCGCTCGCACCAAACTTCCCCAGGAAGCCGACGAGCCAAGGGTCAACGAGATCAACGTTTCGTTATTCCCGGTGCTGTCTGTCGGGCTTTCCGGTCCGTTGTCGGAACGCGAACTGATCACCATTGCGCGACGACTCCAGGATGCCATCGAGGGCATTCCGGAAGTGCTGGAGGTGGAGATTGGCGGCGACCGGGAAGACCAGTTGGAAGTGGTGGTGGATCCCCAGGTGCTGGAAAGCTATGGGGTCGATTTCGATCAGCTTGCCACCCTGATTACGCGCAACAACCAGTTGGTGGCCGCTGGCAGCCTCGACACCGGCGCCGGGCGCATGGCGGTGAAAGTGCCCGGGGTGATCGAAAACATCGAAGACGTGATGTCCATGCCCATCAAGGTGGACGGCAATACGGTCGTTACCTTTGGCGACGTGGCCATGTTGCAGCGTACGTTTAAAGACCCGAGAGGGTTCGCCCGTATCAATGGCGAACCCGCTCTGGTCCTGGAGGTTTCCAAGCGAACCGGGGCCAATATCATAGAAACCGTCGCACAGGTCAAAGAGTTGATTGAGGCGGCGGATTCCGAATTGCCGGACGAGCTGGATGTTCGCTACATCATGGATCAGTCCACGGAAGTCCGCGACATCCTGAGTGACCTCCTGAACAACGTGCTGACGGCCATCGTGCTGGTCATTATTGTGGTGATTGCGGCCATGGGACCGCGTTCTGCGGTGCTGGTTGGCCTCACCATTCCAGGCGCATTTCTGACAGGCATCCTGGTCATCTGGGGAATGGGGCTGACCCTGAATATTGTGGTCCTGTTCAGCCTGATCCTGGTGGCCGGGATGCTGGTGGATGGCGCCATTGTGGTATCGGAGCTGGCGGACCGGAACCTGTCCGACGGACTGGGCGTTCGATCCGCCTGGGCGGAGGCTGCAAGCCGTATGGCGTGGCCCATCATTGCGTCCACCGCCACAACCCTGGCGGTATTTACGCCATTGTTGTTCTGGCCGGGGGTGGTGGGTGAGTTCATGAAGTTCCTGCCCACCACCGTGATTATCTGCCTGACGGCATCCCTGCTGATGGCTCTGGTATTCCTGCCGGTGCTCGGCGCTGTCAGTGGTGGTAAACGAGCCCGGCAGACGGTGGGAGGCGGGGCCATGATGGACGGGTACCGCAAACTCCTCGCAGCCTTGCTGAGCAGACCGGGATTCACCCTGTTGGGAGTGCTGGGGTTGATCGTGGTGATCTATGCCGGCTATGCCCGCTTCAATCATGGCGTGGAATTCTTCCCCGAGGTCGAACCCGATTCCGCCCAGGTGCAGGTCCGGGCCCGGGGCGACCTGTCGATTTGGGAGCGTGACCGTATTGTTCGTGAGGTGGAGCACCGCCTGCAAGGGATGCCGGAGGTCAAGGCGCTGTACGCTCGCTCCATGGTGATGGCTGACAACCGGATGGCTCCTGACGTGATCGGGGTGTTGCAGTTCCAGTTTACCGACTGGTTTAACCGGCGATCCGCAAACGACATTCTCGAGGATTTTCGGGAGCGCACCAACGACATCCCGGGCATCCAGCTCGAGTTCCGGAAACAGGAAGGTGGCCCGGCGGGCGGGAAACCCGTTGAGTTGCAAGTGAGCAGCATGAACAGTGACATACTCAATGGCTACGTGAACCAGATTCAGCAACGTATGTCCGCTATGGGCGGCTTCGTGGACATAGAGGATGACCGCAGCCTGCCCGGAATTGAATGGCGATTGCAGGTGGACCGTGAGGCGGCGGCGCGTTTTGGCACGGATGTGCTGAGTGTTGGCAGTGCCGTGCGATTGATTACCAACGGCTTGGTCCTGGCGACTTACCGCCCGGAAGATGTCCGGGATGAAGTGGACATCGCGGTCCGGGTTCCCAACAATTGGCGCGAACTCGACCAGTTCCAGCGTCAAACCATCAGCACCAGCCGCGGCCAGGCACCCTTGTCGGAGTTCGTGTCCCTGGAACCGGCGCCGAAGACCGGTAGCATTGTCCGGGTGGATAGTCAGCGCACGGTCACTATCAAATCGGATATCGAACCAGGGCGACGGGTCGATGAATTGCTGCGTAGCCTGCAGGCCGAAATGCCGGAACCCCCGGAGGGTGTGACGGTCACGGTAGGCGGAGAAAACGAAGACCAGCAGCAGGCGGCCAACTTCCTGACCACCGCGTTCCTCGTGGCCGTCGCGCTCATGCTGTTGATATTGGTGACCCAATTCAATTCCCTGTATCAGACCTTCCTGATCCTCTCTGCGATCGTGCTCTCCACGGCGGGAGTGCTGCTGGGATTACTGCTGAATGGTCAGTCATTCGGCATAGTGATGGTGGGGATGGGGATTATTGCCCTGGCCGGCATCGTGGTGAACAACAACATCATTCTGATTGATACCTACAACAGGATGCGACAGGGTGGGATGGCCGCCTACGAGGCGGCACTGGAAACCGGTTGTCTGCGTCTACGGCCGGTATTGCTGACAGCGGTCACTACGGTCCTGGGGCTGATGCCCATGGTGTTGGGCGTCAACGTTGATCTGCTGACCCCATCCCTCGGAATCGGAGCCCCCTCCACCCAGTGGTGGACCCAGCTGTCCAGCGCCATCGCCGGTGGCCTGACCTTTGCGACGATCCTGACGCTGTTGCTGACTCCGGCGCTGCTGGTTCTGGGTGACCGAGTGGGGCACAGAGTCAGGGGGATCATCAGGAGATGACGTTTGAGCAGAACCCCCTGACTGAACTGTATCGGGATACCCAGCTTCTGGTGGTGCACAAGCCGGCTGGCCTGCTGGTACACCGGAGCCCCATCGACCGGCATGAAACCGAATTTGCGCTGCAATATGCGCGGGCATTGAATGGTGGGGAGCATGTCTATCCGGTGCATCGCCTGGATAGACCTACATCCGGCATCCTGGTGTTTGCCAGGGATCGAGACACGGCGCGCACTCTGGGCCTTGCGATGATGTCCGGCGAAGTGTCCAAGACTTACCTTGCGATGGTGCGGGGCTGGCCGGCGGCGTGTGGAGAGATTGACCACCCGCTGCGGGAAGAGCCTGAAGATCGGCGCCTCCGGGGCATTGAGCAGCCGGTCAGGGAAGCGTTGACACGCTATCGGACCCTGGCGACCACGGAGATACCGGTCGCCATCGAGAAATACCCAACCAGCCGGTATGCGGTGGTCGAGCTTTGCCCGAAAACCGGTAGAAAGCACCAGCTTCGACGGCACATGAAGCATATCCATCATCCAATCATTGGTGATGCCAACCATGGCCGGGGCCGGCACAATCGTTATTTCGCGGAGAGATTCGGACAGGGGCGGCTGATGCTGGCGGCTACCCGCCTGGAATTCAGGCATCCCGCTTCCGGGGAGCCGAAGTCTATCTGTGCGCCTCCGGAAAAAAGCTTCCTTGACGTCTTGTCTGTCTTTCCCGACTTTATCGTCCCCGATCAACCGGAGTAATAGCGGTCAATGATTTGGGAAAACGGGAGCGGTCTACTGTAACGGTAGCCCTGGAGATAGTCGCAGCCTTTGTCCAGCAGCCACGCTTCATGGGCCTCATGTTCGACACCCTCTGCCACGACAGAGAGTCCGAGGCCTCTGGCCAAGCCGATGATGGACAGGGTAATGGCGCAATCGTTTTCGTCATCCGGGAGGCTGCTGATGAACGATCGGTCGATCTTGATCCGGGAAAACGGCAGGCTTTTGAGGCGGGACAATGACGAATAGCCGGTACCGAAATCATCGATGGCAAGTTCGGCTCCGGCCTGGACCAATTGCTCCAGAACTTTCTCGATGATCCCGGAGTCGCCCTGGATCGAGTCTTCGGTGACTTCAAACTGAAGGGCGCTGACTGGCATTTGCTGTTTGGCGCATATTTCCTCAATCCGATCAGGCAGGTCAACCGTCAGAACCTGCTCGGCAGACAGGTTGACCGAGATGGTTGGCAGTTGGATGCCTGACGATGACGCTTCGGACCAATCTTCGCAGACCCTGCGCAACACGCACTCGCCCAGGGCGTACATCAGGCCACTGCCACGGGCAATGTCCAGAAACTCTATGGGAGATAACCATCCCCTCTGCGGGTGATTCCAGCGAACCAGAGCCTCCATGCAGACCACGTTCTTTCCCACCTGATCAACAATGGGCTGGTAGAAAACATCCAGGGCATCATTGCTGATGGTTGATCGTAGTTCCCGCTCAAGTACGAATCTCGATTGAGCGCTGGTCTGGATCGCGGAATCGAAAACGGTGGCCCGTGCCCGTCCCAGTTTTTTTGCATGGTACATGGCGGCTTCTGCGCCGCGTAACAGTTCCTGCGGTTCCACACAGTCTTTCGGGAGAAGGCAGATGCCCAGACTGGCACTGATGCCCAGAGCCTGGCCCGATACCCGGATCGGTTGTTCTATGGCTCTCAGAATCTGATCAGCGGCGTTATTCAGGGTTTCCGCCTGCGTTTGGTGGCGGATCAGTATTGCGAACTCGTCGCCACCGATGCGAGCCAGCAGGTCTTTGCCCTCAAGAGGCAGTGTCTTGAGGCGTTGACCAATCTCCGCAATAACGCTGTCTCCAGCCTGCGGTCCCAGGCCGTCGTTAATGGCTTTCAGGCGGTCCACGTCGATCCAGATCAGTGCCAGGCTGCCTTGTTGGCGCTTGAGTATCTTTTGCGCCAGGTGAATGACGCGTTCCTTGAGGGAATCAATATTGGCAAGGCCGGTGAGCGTGTCGAACCGGGAGATGAAATCCAGCGCCTTTTGTGAGCTCATCCAGGCTTCGTAAGTGTTGACCAGGCTGATGGTGTCGGCAATGGATATGGCAAACGAGAGTTCCGGTAACGTCCAGTTCCGTGGGTGACAGGCTTCCAGGCACACCACGCCGCTGAGCCGGGAACCATCGAATACCGGGGCATCGAGCATGGAGTGAATCCCGACCGATGGCAGGTAATCCGAGTTGAAGCTGGAGGTTCGGGGGTCGTTGCGGGCGTCATTGACCGCCAGAATCCGTTCCTCGCCGATGGCCTGAAAGTAACCGGGATGGTCTGAGCGATAGAGGCTGACGGGGCTCAGGTCCCCTTCGTCTGAAGCCACGCTTTGCTGGTGGGCTTCTTGCTCCTGCTGCCTGTCATACAGGCATTCGCAGGTGATGCGGTCCCGTTCCGGGGGGAAGAACCACACACTCACTCTCTCCACTTTCAGCAGGCGCCCACAGAGGGACGCCAACGCTGACAGCTTGTGGTGTCTTTGCTGCCTGATGAAGCTGGAATCGTGACTCAACTCCATCAGGGCCTTGTGGTAGCTCACAAAGGTTTCGCTGTCATGCATAGTAGAGAGAATATTCCTCCTCTAGCGAATACGCCAACTCTAGCAGAGTTTGTTCACCACCATGACGACCCATCAAGTGAACTGCAACTGGAAGGTTATGGTCGGTTCTCCCCATGGGAACCGAGATCGCCGGGGCGCCGGTGGCGTTTGCCAGGGGCGTGAAGCTGACGTAGCGGGTGAGCCGTTCAAACAGGGTGTCAAAATCCTGCTCCGGGTTCAGGTATCCGATCTCGGGTGTGGTGTGCCCAAGGACCGGGGTCAGGATGGCATCAAAGCCAGCCACTGCCTTGGCATAGTCATGGTAACTACGGCGGAGCCGCCACAGCGTGGCTGGCAGTTTGTAGAACTGCCTGCGGAACATCCTGTCGAGACCGTTGGTCAGGCTGTCTACCCGGGATTTATCGAATTCGGGGTGCATCAGCTTGCGGCCGTTGGCTTTGACGCCAAACGCCAGCATGCCCCAGTAGTGGGCGAAGTCGTCCGGGAACGAAGACGCGATGGGCACATCCATGGGGACGATGTGGTGTCCCATGCCCTCAAGGAGGCGTGCGGTATGTTCCACCGTCTCGCGGGTTTTCTGATCGGTGGCGTGGCCGTTGATGGAATCCAGTACCAGGCCGATGGTCATTGAGCGCTTCGATGGACCCTCGACCATGCCCATGGGCGGCAGCTTGCGGTTGCGATAGTGCTTTTCTGCCTCGGCGTAGAAACGGGCGGTATCACGCACACTGCGGGTCACTACACCGTCGCTGACAATGTTGACGGGAAGGGATTTGGCGGCGTCATTGTCCACCAGGCGACCGCGGCTGGGTTTCAGGCCGATTAACCCGCAGCAGGCTGCAGGTATGCGAATCGAACCACCACCGTCGTTAGCGTGGGCAATAGGGACTACGCCGGCAGCGACCAGCGCGGCAGAGCCACCGGAAGAGGCGCCCGTGGAATAGGCGAGATTCCACGGATTTCGTGAAGGTGGCGCGCTGGCGTGCTCTGTGGACGCGTTGAAACCGAATTCCGGCAGCGTACTTTTGCCGAGGCACACATAACCCTGAGCCAGCATCTGCTCTGCAAACGGACTGGTTTTTGTTGCCGCCCGGGATGGCACCGCTTCCGAACCATGGCGGGTTGGCAGGCCCGCAATATCGGTGTTGTCCTTGATGAAGGTGGGAACCCCGTGGAAGAAGCCGCTGGTTGCCTTGCGGTTCTGGGCCTGGTCAAAGGCCTCACACACTATGCCCTGAATAAGCGGCTCAACCTGACGTGCCCGAGCGATGGCTGCAGCGGTAACTTCGGCTACGGACAGTTCGCCCCGGCGAATCAGGTCTGCCAGTGCGGTGGCATCGTGATGGCCCAGGGCATCGTCCTGAAAGGCGTGAATGCTGTCCGGTTGTTCCCGTATGGTCATTTCCTGGCGTCCTTGATGACATCGTAGGCGTGGCTGATTTCCCGTGTCCGTTCTTCGGCCATTTCCCGCATGCTTTCCGGTAGCCCGCGCCCTGCCAGTTTGTCCGGGTGATTTTCACTCATCAGCTTGCGGTAGGCTTTCTTGATGTCCGCATCGCTGGCGGAGGGGGATACCCCGAGTGCCTTGTAGGCGTCGTCGACCTGTTGTGCCGATGAGGGGCGTGCGCCACCTGCTTGGCCAGCGTGAGCGCCGCGCAGCATGGCTTCCAGCTGATCCACCTGACTTTCTGGCAGTCCCAGGCCACGGGCAATTCGCACCAGCATTTCATGCTCGGCGGGATGCACCACACCATCGGCCGCGACGGCCGATACCTGAACCTGGAGAAACATCTGCAGCAGTGCCGGCTGGCCGCCACTGATCCGCAGGAAATGGCTCAATTCTGCTTCCAGGTCAAAGTCCGGCTCTTTGCCCCGGTTGAAGGCGGCCTTGGCGGATGCTTTCTGTTCTTCGGACAATCGGAAGCGCACAAACAGCGATTCCGCCATCTGGATTTCGTCCTGGCTGACAACGCCGTCGGCTTTGCAAAGCGCGCCCATGACGGCGAAAACCGAGTCCACGAAGCCCAGCTGTATGCTCTGAAGCTTGCCCAGCAGGCGGCTTTTGAGTCGTTGTACGAGAAACGCACCGAGGACAGCGCCGATAATGAAACCGGGGAACTTGCCGAACGCGTACCCGATCAGACCACCAATTATGATTGCAAACAGCATGGATA
>JAKLLS010000121.1 GCA_022014155.1 Marinobacter sp.
TGGTCTGGTCTGCGGAACAGGCGAAGCTGAGCGACCTGCTCATTGCCATCCACGAGCTTGGCTACCGGGCCAGGCCCTACCAGGCTGACGAAGCAGAAAAAGCTCTCAAGGCAGAACACCGTACCATGCTGATTAGGCTCGCGGTTGCGGGTATCGGCACCATGCAGAGCATGATGCTGGCGTTCCCCCTGTATTTTGAGCTGGTCAATGACCTGTCCCCGGAGTTCATTTTATTTTTCCGCTGGTTCAGCCTGCTGGTCGCCACGCCGGTGGTGCTGTTCAGCGCCCGACCCTTTTTCCGCAACGCTCACAGGGATCTGCGTAGTCGCCATCTGACCATGGACGTCCCCGTCGCCATTGCCATTGGCCTGGCCTATGCCGCCAGTGCCTGGGTGACCGTCATGGGCGGTGACGAAGTCTATTTTGAATCGGTGTGCATGTTTACCTTTTTCCTGTTACTGGGCCGCTACATCGAGATGCAGGCGCGTTACCGGGCCGGGCTCACCGGAAACGCCCTGGCCGGCTTCCAGCCGGACGTAGCGACCCGTATCAGCGGGGATACAACCGCCATTGTCGCCAGCCATGAACTGCGTACCGGAGATATCATCCGGGTACGACCAGGGGAAACGCTGCCGGTGGATGGTCGCATCATCAGCGGCCATTCCACACTCAACGAAGCCGCCCTGACCGGTGAATACCTGCCCGAAACCCGACAGCCCGGCGATACCGTGCACGCTGGCAGCGTTAATGGCGAAAACCCACTGGACATCGAGGTCAGCAGCGCAGGCGCACAGACCCGGCTCTCAGGCATCTTGCGTATTCTCGACCGCGTACAGGCCGAGAAACCTCCGGTGGCCCGGATGGCCGACCGTATCGCCGGTACCTTTGTCAGCCGGGTGTTGGTCCTCACGCCGCTGGTATGGATAGGCTGGTGGCTGGCAGGGGCCGACAACGCCTTCGATATCACCCTCTCTGTGCTGGTGGTCACCTGTCCGTGTGCGCTGTCGCTGGCGACACCGACGGCGATCACCTCGGCAACCGTCAGGTTGCGCCGACTGGGATTCCTGCCCACCCGCGGCCACACCCTGGAATCCCTGAATGATGTCGATACCGTTATTTTCGATAAAACCGGCACCCTGACCCGGGGCGAGCTCAGCCTGATCAGGACGTACGTAACCGGCTCACTGGACGAGCCAACCTGCACGAGGCTGGCCGCCGGCCTGGAGAAACATTCCGAGCACCCCATTGCCCGGGTTTTCTACCCGTTCACCGATGCTCCTGTATCCTCCGTCACCAACCATCTGGGGGGCGGGCTGTCCGGCACTTATAATGGCAAAGCGGTGTATATCGGCCACAGTGATTTTGTCAGGGAACATACCCGTGCTCCGCAACCATCGGCACCGCCCAGCCAGGGCATAGACATCTGGCTGGCCACCGAAGACGAATGGCTGGCCCGCTTTACGCTGGACGATCAGCCAAGGCCCGATGCACGGGCCACCGTTGCCAGATTACGGTCGATGGGCATCCACACGCTGCTGCTCAGTGGTGACCGGTCAGGGCACGTGGAGCAAATCGCGCAAATGGTGGGCGTTGATGAAGCCATTGGTCAGGCAACACCGGAACAGAAACTGGAAACACTACAAAAGCTGGTGGCCGAAGGCCGCAAGGTGATGATGGTGGGCGACGGATTGAACGATCTGCCCTCGATGGCTGGCGCAGGGATTTCCGTGGCCATGGGCAATGCCGCCGATCTGACGCAACTGAAGGCGGATGCCGTGCTGCTCAATGGCCAGTTGACGCAACTGACCGAGGCCATGAACACCAGTCGTCTGACCCGCCGGGTCATTCGTCAGAACCTGGGTTGGGCCCTGGTATACAATGTACTGGCGTTGCCATTGGCGGCGGCCGGCATGGTGCCACCCTGGCTGGCCGCGATCGGTATGTCCCTGAGCTCACTGGTGGTGGTATTGAATGCCCTGAGACTTGGCCGCACCGCCACGGATGATCACCAGACCGGTCATGTGGTTGGCGCCCCGACAACGCCCTGATACCGTAATCAGGACACTCAGTTAATCCGAGGTTTCACTGTGCAAATAGTAATGATCCTGGTCCCCGTTATGCTGATCCTGGTGGCATTGGGGATCGTCCTGTTCTCCTGGGCGGTCAAGAACGGCCAGTACGATGATCTGGAGGGCCCGGCGCATCGCATCCTCTACGACGATGACAAGGACATGATTCCGGATGACGCCAAACCGCCCAGTGAAAAGAAAGTCGCGGACACTGACCGGACCGACGACGAGCAAAAAGACAGCTGATGACTGAAGGCTTATACCTGAGCTACCCCAGCGCCTTTCTGATCGGCTTGCTCGGCAGCACCCACTGTCTGGCCATGTGTGGCGGCATCAGTGCATCGCTGTCCATGGCCCTGCCGGTCGGCGGAGGGTTTCGCCTGCGTCAGACGCTGATGCTCCTGGCATTCAATGGCGGGCGTATTGGCAGCTACACAGTGATTGCCGCCCTGATTGCCCTGCTCACCACCAACGCTGCCGACCAATGGGCCCAACTCGCGCCGGTGCTGAGAAGCATCGCGGGTATCCTGCTGATTCTGATGGGCCTGTCGATGGGGCAGTGGTGGCAGGGCATCCGATATGTTGAACGTGTCGGAGCCCCTGTATGGAAGATACTCTCTCCCCTGACCCGGCGCTTTCTGCCCGTACACCACACTTGGCAGGCGCTGGCCCTGGGCAGCCTTTGGGGCTGGTTACCGTGCGGGCTGATCTACAGCACCCTGGGCTGGGCCGCCCTGCAGCCCACCGTCGGGAGCGCGGCCACCACCATGGTGTTTTTTGGCCTGGGCACCCTGCCTTCGATGCTAGCCACCGGATACGCGGCAACCTGGATAAAAAAGCTTCAGGGCCAGCAACAGATCCGACAGCTAACCGGTGTGCTGCTAATCGGGTTCGGGATCTGGACCCTGCCCCTCGGCATGGTTCTGCGTGGCGGGCACGGCGGATAAAGCCTCCCGCCGGGATCTCGACTCAGATATTGAGCACGTCCAGCCGACCGAAGTCGGCGGGCTCGGGCTCCACAGAGCCAACAGCTGATGTGCCCTGCCCAGTCAGCCGCTTGCCCTCACGGAAATCATACAGTGAGCTATCCGCCAGGTGAGATGGCTCCACGTTGCACATGGCACGAAACATGGTTTCCAGCCGGCCAGGATGCTGCTTGTCCCAGGTCTGGAACATCTCCTTGATCACCTGACGTTGCAGATTTTCCTGAGAGCCGCACAGGTTACAGGGAATGATCGGAAACTCTCTCAGTCCCGCGTATCGGGCAATGTCCTTTTCACGGCTGAACGCCAGGGGACGAATCACGGTGTTCCTGCCATCATCGCTGTGCAGCACCGGCGGCATCGACTTGAGCTTGCCGCCGTAGAACATATTCAGGAACAGGGTTTCCAGGAGATCGTCCCGGTGATGCCCCAGCGCAATCTTGGTGACACCGTGCTCTTCCGCAAAATTATAAAGAATTCCGCGACGTAGACGGGAACAAAGACCGCATGTGGTCTTCCCTTCCGGCACTTTTTCCTTAACAATACTGTATGTGTCCTTTTCGATGATGTGGTACTCGATACCCATGGATTTCAGGTATTCAGGCAACACCTCTTCCGGGAATCCCGGTTGCTTCTGGTCAAGGTTGACGGCAATCAGTTCAAAGGAGACCGGCGCACTTTTCTGCAGGTTCATCAGGATATCCAACATCGCGTAGGAATCCTTGCCGCCGCTCAGGCAGCACATAACCTTGTCACCGGCTTCAATCATCGAAAACTCTGCAATGGCCTGCCCGACTTCACGGCGCAGACGCTTCTGCAGCTTGTTAAGTTCCAGTTTCTTCCTGCGATCCGCGTCGGACGTCAGGGGATAATCTGGGTTGGCTGTCATTGCATCGGACATAAAACACTACGTTCACTGGATTGGTGGGCACAGGATTATACGCGTGTGAAACACTCAGGGACAGGATACCGACATGGATATGTTACAAACCACGGATGACGCCGTTGGCAAACGCGAAACCAACCGTATCCGCAACCGCAACGCCATCCTGGCAGCGGCCCGGGAATGCTTCCGGGAAAAGGGCTACGACAACTCTACCATCCGGGATATCGTGCGCCGGACCGGACTGGCCGCCGGCACCTTCTACAATTACTTCTCCAGCAAACAGGACATTTTTGCCGCCCTGCTGACCGACTTCCTCAATCGGCTCAATACCGACCTGAACCAATACCGGCAGACATCCGCTACCGCCCGGGATTTTATTCATACAACCTATCTCGCCCTATTCATGGCCACCGCGGATGATCCGCTGGTTTACCAACTGGCCCACCGGAACGATCATGCCATCCGGGACCTGTTTGGCTCCGATCTCCTGGGGTTGGCGATGCTATCGCTGGAAGAAGACATCCGTAATGCCGTCGAAAGGGAATTATTGCCAGACGTCGATCAGCACTACCTTTGCGCGGCGTTCTCCGGCGTCGCCTACGAAATGAGCCTGCGCGTGGCTGAAAGAACCCACGAATCCCCTGACAAGGGAGAGCATGAAGCGCGACAGGCCGCACACTTTGCCTCTACGCTGTTTATGGGCGGACTGACACAACTGTCCACGCTTTCCTAACGGCACCCGGTCCCCTAACATGGAGCCATGAACGAACCAATCCGGAACAATACTTTGCCTTCCGACGGGCCAATGCCATCAGAACCCCATTCGGATGCCATACTGGAACTGCAGATCCAACACATGCTGGTCGCGGTCGAACACGAGCTACGCCAGCATCCGGACGGCATGAACGAACTCAGCCTGATCAGAAGTCTTCAGGGTTCACCCTGGGAGCTGATTGGCGAGGTTTCATTCAGCGACCCGGAGAAGCTCTACCCGGTGCACTTCCTGCTATTCCACACCCTGTATCGATTACGGGATCAGCTTTCTGAGCAGGGCGAAACCATCCGCATTTCCCCCATGCGCCTGCAGTTGCTCAAGAGCCCGGTTGTGTCGGGCTCTGGCGTTGCCGGCGAGGTCGATGCTCTGCGGGAGTTTTATCTGGACATTTCCCAGTACCGGATGTCCGGGGACAGTATCCAAAGAATGATGGATGACTTCTGGACCGGATATGACTCACTACACCAGCAACGCCCGCAGCAACAGGAAGCGATGGCGGCCGCCGAGATTCTCGGGTTTGACCACATTCCCGACAGTTTCAGCAAGGTGAAGCACCGGTTCCGCCGCGCCGTCATGCAGGCCCACCCCGACCGCGGTGGCGATACCGAGAGTATCCAGGGTCTGAATCAGGCCTTTGCGGTACTCAAAGCGCACTTCCAATAACCAGAGCCAGGATGGACCAATGGCAAAGAAAACAATACGATTTTTCTGTGGATTACTGCTTGCTGGCAGCACACTCAGTGCCCAGGCGGACCTGGTGGTTCTCCAGTATCACCACGTCAGCAATGCCACACCGCCGGCCACCAGTACGGCGGTTTCCCTGTTCGACGGGCAACTGGAGATGATCAAAGATCTGCAACTGGACGTGGTCTCGCTACAATCCGGAACACAAGCCGCACTTAACGGCAAATTGGCGAATCAAAAGCAGGTCGCCATTACCTTCGACGACGCTTATGAGTCGGTCTATACGGAGGCGGCACCCAGGCTGGCGCGCCGGGGCCATCCCTACACCATATTTGTAAACACCCGTGCCGTGGGCGGCCCGGGCTACATGACCTGGGAGCAACTGAGGGAACTCGGGCAAAGGGCCGGGGTCACCATTGCCAACCACAGCCACGATCACGGACATCTGGCAAAACGGCCTGACGAAAGCCAGTCTCAGTGGGACCAGAGAGTGAAGACCAGCATTGACCGTGCCCAGTCGATCCTGGAAGAGACGCTCGGCACTGATGCGCCCCTGTTTGCGTATCCCTACGGCGAGTTCGATGCCCGGCTTGAGGAAAAACTCGCTGAAAGAGGCTGGCTTGGATTCGGGCAGCACTCCGGTGCCGTGGGTGAAACCTCCGGACCTACACGGTTACCCCGGTTTCCCATGGCGAACGCCTACGGTCAGTTGAATACCCTGAAGAACAAACTGCTCAGCAAGGCACTACCGGTGGACGCCAGTACCCTGCCTGCGGGCATTGCAACCAACAATCCGCCAACCCTGGAATTCACGCTCCCTGAAAAACTCAGTGTGAATCGGCTGGCGTGCTTCGCATCAGGCCAGGGTCGTATCGATATCGACAACCTGGGAGATGGCAGCGTCAGGGTAACAGCACCAAAAGCCTTTAATAGCCGGCGTTTCCGCTACAACTGCACTCACCCGGCTGACAATGGCAGTTACTACTGGTTGTCCCAACAATGGCTGGACCTGAGCAAGCCGGAGGACTGACACTAACGCTCGCGGACCTCTGCCAGGCCCAGCTCGCCCTGCAGCCTGTGCTGAATCGCCCGGGGGCCACGCTCATCCTCGATAACGGTTTGTTCCCGCAGGTCCTTGTCCCGGGTGAAGATCACGATCCAGCGCTCACCGTGCCCGGGAAACACCGGAATAAACGATTCCAGGTAACCACGGCGGTGCCAGGTTTCCGGGACATAGGCCGCCACCAGGTCGGTTACGATTCTCACCGGTTTCATGGTCGTATCCAGAAAAGCGACTGAGGGTACAAATATCCCGTCGTCCGCAAAGGATCGCAGCCGCATGATGAAATCCCGCTTCTCTCCTCCAGCGGGAACACGAATCAGGCCATACAGACTGCGCCCGGTCATAAACTCATGAACCGGAGAACCGTCGTCGAGAATCAGACCAAACTCACGATCACTGTGCCAGTCCTCGACATCCCCCCGACCGAAGACCTCACAACAATGCTCTGACCAACGCTCAAGGAAGCCGTCTCCGACGCTCTCAATACCCAGAATGGCAAAGGCATCCGGATCGCCCCCTTCCCTTTCCGCAACGGGTGTTGGGGAATCGCTGCGTTGATAGATACTGGCCGGGGTCAGCTTGACGGGCGGCTTGATTCGTCCCTTTTCCACCTCGGACCGGGTGTCCGGTTGATAATAGCTTGTGCGGATATTGCCTTCGGCGTCCTGCCAGGTGAAGTATGGCTGGGGCTCTCCCGGGCGGACATAACCGCGCCGCTCCAGCTCGTTCCCATCCGGATAGTTTTCCAGGTTGAACTCCGGGTGATCTGCGGAAACCGAAGGGTCGTTGCGATCCTGCTCCGGAATCCGGTCTTCGGAATCCGGCTCGGATTCGCGAATAATCCGGGAATGCTGGACCCGCCCCTTATCATCCACCCAGGTGAAATACCCTTCCCGCGAGGACGCTGTGCTTCCACCGGTCTGACAGCCGGTGAGCAACACAACGGCCAGGGCCATCGTTACGGCATAAATTACCGTGTCCGGGAACCGGTTGTTGGACATACCTGTTGATCACCTTGACTATGCAACCAAACTCCTGGGTAAACGTCAGAATTTGGTTCGGAAACTGAGCCCCGCCATCACCACACGCAGCGAGGTTTTCACATCCAGCCCGGCATAAGGGTTGTAGATGATATTAGTAATATTGTCACAGTTGATGTTGCAACTGGTATCCGCCGGAATGGTCTCGATGGACTGGAGGTAACTCAGATTCATATCAATTTCGGTGTCCTTGTCCCACCGGTACCCCATACCAATGCTGTACAGGTTGGCTCCCCCAAAAGGCGCCATAATGGAGCGCTGGTCATCGGGAATCACCGAATCGCGGATCTCCACCCCGGCACGCAGGTCCAGGCGGGATGAAGCATGAAATTCCACCCCAAACGCCCAGTTCCACTGGTCGGTGAAGCCCAGGGGCAGCCGCAGGGTGCTCGGTGTGGCATTGTCCGGAGACAGGATGCGTGCCGCGTTGAGGAATTCCAGGTTGCGGTCAAAGCGGAATACGAATGCATCCCACTGTTTGTAGTCGGTCCAGCCGGCATCCACATTCACTGTCAATTTCGGGTGGACGTCCACACTGATACCGGTCTGGAAATGCTGTGGGTACACCAGATCCATGCTGACATTACCGGCCTCACGGGGGGCACCGGAAGGCAAACTGAGAATGGCGGACGTAATCGCACCAAGAACCGAGCCGTTCACACTCTGCCAGAAGCCCGACCAGTCATCGGTGTACTCAATCTCGAAGGTGCCCTTGAGATTCATATCCGCTTCGGAGGTATAGCTCGCGCCCCAGCTAAACCATTCGGTCGGCTCCCACATCACCCCGAGGGTATAGGTGGGTGACAGGGTTTCCTGAACATCAATACTCAAGGCACCGATGTCATCCCAGGGGCCCACATTACCGCCACACAACGCCAGCCATGGCTGCAGTGGCTCGTCACCACTCTCGCAGTTGAAGGCATCCTGGAGCACTTCCGCCACCCCCAACAGCATATTGGGCGCACGCATGTACTGGTCTGCGGCAATCCCCATATGGGACAGGTGAATCCCGGCGCCCACTGACCACTCGTCATTGATCTCGTATCCAACGGTAGGAGCCAGATAGGTGGTCCTTTGCAGGGCCGTCGCCTGGGGCTGATAGCGCCCCGGATCGTCCTTGTCCCGGTAAAATCCCGCCGCCAGTGGAAGATAAAACGCGTTACCGAAGGTCAGCTTGGACCCCGGCGGGTTAATGCTGATGCCAGCCGATGGCGCGATTGCCGGTCCCGGTGGGGCGCGCAGGATGCCATGCCCCGGCAGGTACAGCGCCACGTTGTTGGTGTGACTGTGGCTATTGGCGACCGGATCCCGCTGTTCGCCGGTAAGCGGATCGGTTTCCAGACCATCAATACCGAATATTTCATAGCCTTCCGGGGCATGGAAATCGGCATCAACATCGAGATAAACGCTCATCAGGTTTACTTCAAGCTGGCGTCCTTCCAGCTTGGTCAGGCCCGCCGGATTATAGTGAATCGCCATGATTCCGGGCGGATCTGCCGTCACCGCGTTCCCCAGCGCCAGGGCCTTGGGGTGGATCGTCAGGTTCTGCGCGAGCTGGGCCTCGGCACCACACGAGATGGTCGCGGCGATCACCGCCCCAAGAATCTTCTTGTTGTGGCTGGTCATTCCCATGGAGTCTTCCCTTCCCGTAAAACGTCAGCGACTTCGATCACTCTTTGAGGCCGGAGAAATTAATGGGCAGGGACACCCCCAGAGAAAAGTCCGGGGCATCCTCAGTCAGGCCAATACCCAGGCTGGTATTTACGATGGTGGTGTCACTGACACGGGTGCCCAGTGAAAAACTGAGAAAACCGGTCATCTGGTCCTGGGCGACCGCCTGGTCACCATTCGTGAAACTGAGGATGGTTTCATCGCTGTAGCTGAGCTGTGCGGAGACACTGAGGGAAATGTCGTAAGACAATGAGTAGGCAAACCCGGCAGAGCCTGACAGCCCGAACCCCGGCTCCACCTTCTCCAGCAACCGCGCTCCCCGGACCTGCTGCAGACCGGACTCGGTTACGTTGTAGGTGGCACTGAGGGAACCGAACACCACCACCGGGTCCAGCACCTTGGAAAGGCTTGCACCACCGCCGATTGAATAATAGCCACTACCGGTGGACAGCTGCTCATTGATGTCGATCTCATAGGGGCTGACACCGGTCTTTGACGTAAGCGTGCCAAAAAATGTGGTAGACATCTTGCCCGGAACATAGGCAAACGGCTGCCAGCGGGCGGTCAGGGAAATATCGCCGAAATCATAAACATTGAGCTCGTCCTGAGTGTCATACTTCACCACCAGCGGCACTCGCGTACCCACGGTCAGGTTATCCAGAAGGCCATAGTCGTAGGAAAAAGCGTTGGTAAAGCTGTGGGTCGCCGAGGGCACCACATCCAGGTTGCGAACCGAACCGTTGGTAATGGCCAGATCCAGCCGCTGGTCGGCGGTATAACTGTAATCAAAGGAATAATTCAGGGCATGGGAGCCCTTTTTCTGAAGTGAATAGTTCTTCTCCGAGGCCTGGAAGACTTCTTCAAGCTGACGAGTGGAATCCTCATCGCCTTCCTGTTTTGCCAGTGCTTCCCTCGCCTGATCAACATTGCCTTCCTGTGATACAGCGACCCCAGGCACCAGCCCAGCTATCGAACAAAGGATAAAACCTCGCGCAAACCAACGATTCATCCTGACTCCCTAAATT
>JAKLLS010000122.1 GCA_022014155.1 Marinobacter sp.
CTTCAACGTGCCTCAGGCAGTCTGCCATGGTCCTGCCCCAGGTATAAAGACCGTGGCCCCGGATCAGGTAACCGGGCTGGTCCGGATGATCCCGGAACCACTGTTTTGTCCGTTCGGCCAGTTGCGGAATGTCCTGGGTATTGTCGAATACCGGCACCACCAGCGTGTCTTCATGGGTATCGTGACCGGAAAAGGCCTTCTGCAGCTCATACCCCTGTAACTGCAGCGATTGCTGAGGGGGCAGAACACGGCTGAGCACCGTCGCGTTCACGGAATGGGTATGAAGCACCGCCCCGACATCGGGGAACAGCTCATACAATACCGTGTGTAGCCGGGTTTCGGCCGACGAACGGCACTGACTCTGGACCGCCTGACCATCCAGATCCACCACCATGACATCCCCGGCTCCCAGCTCCCCTTTATGGCGGCCGGACACAGTGATGGCAATGTGGTCCCCATCAATACGGGCAGAATAGTTACTGCTGGTCGCAGGGGACCAGCCACGGCCATACAGAAAGCGCCCGGCGTCAATAATGGATTCAGCCGCCTGAGCGTATCGTGTTATATCAAACAAGGGCATTCTCCATCTCCATCGCTATCTTCAGCCACCGCCGCAGCAGCGGCATTCGCCGACATTATAGGGATGACGCGGCCGCTTTCAATGGAAGCTTGCGCTGTCGCTCACCGGTCAAGGCAAACAGGGCATTACCCAGCGCAGGAATCACTGGCGGCACCCCTGGCTCGCCTACGCCTGTGGGTGTCTCATCACTGTCTACAATATCCACGATGATCTCCGGCAACTCGTAGTTACGCATTAACGGGTAGTCGTGGAAATTGCTTTGCTGAACCTCGCCATCCTGCAATGTAATTTCCCCATGAAGCGCGGCCGTCAGACCGAATATGATACCGCCTTCGATCTGGTCCCTGACGATCTCGGGATTAACCACCTGCCCACAGTCCACCGCGCACCAGACCCGGTGAACATGAATACCGTCGTTCTCGATGCTGGCTTCAACGACCTGAGCCACATAGGTCCCAAAACTCTGGAACAGGGCTATGCCACGCGCTCTTCCCGAAGGTACCGAGGCTTTCCAGCCAGACATGGCAGCTACCCGGTCCAGCACCGCACGATGCCGGGGTTGATGATCAATGAGGGCACGGCGGAATTCATAGGGATCTTTCCCGGTCTCATGGGCCAGTTCATCCATAAAGGTTTCGGCCGCAAAACCATTGTGGGAATACCCCACGGATCGCCACCAGGTGATGGGCACACCCGGGTCGATATGGGTGTGACGGACTTCGACGTTGGCCACCTTATAGGGGTAGTCAATGGCGCCCTCGATGGCGGATATGTCTTTCGGTGTGGCGATGCCTTCCGCCATCAGGCCCACCTTGCCCAAGGTGTCGTACAGGAACTTTGGTGACCAGGGGTATTGCGCGGGCGCCGCGTTGCGCACGTACCAGTCCAGGATCTGTGGCCCGACAACCTGGTGGTGCCAGCCGGTCACTTCGCCCCCGGAAACCGAGGCTTTCATCCGATGCAGCATGGCAGGACGGTACAGGTCGTGCCGGGTATCCTCTTCCCTGGACCAGATAACCTTGACCGGCGTTTTCAGGCTGTAGGCAACCGCTGCCGCTTCTTCGATGTAGTCCTGCGTCAGTCGGCGCCCGAAACCACCACCCAGGAAGGTGGTGTTGATGGTGATGTCATCGGGCGACAGGTCGCTCACCCGAGCCGCAGCAATACGCCCAAGGTCCGGTGCCTGGGTTGGCGCCCAGACTTCCATGGAGTTACCGTGATACCAGGCCGTTGCATTCATCGGCTCCAGAGTGGCGTGAGCAAGGTAAGGCTGCTCATAACTGGCTTCCAGCACGCGCTCGGCCCCGGCCGCCGCATCGGCAAAATCCCCGTCATCGCGTTCACGCTCACCGACATCGTCATCGGCGGCCTTGTGGTAGTCGGCAAACACATCATCCGTGGACAGCCCCAGAGCGTCGGCGTTATCCCACTCCACCTTCAGCTTCTGCTGTGCTTTGCGGGCCTGCCAGTACTTACCCGCCACGATGGCCACGCCACGCTCGATTTCCAACACGCTCAGGACACCCGGCATGGCCTGGATGTCACTGCCATTGAAGGACTGAATCCTGGCACCATACCGAGGCGGACGGGTCACGACCGCGTAGACCATCCCCGGCAGCTCGATATCAATGCCATATTCGGCCGAGCCCGTGGACTTCGCCCTGGCATCCAGGCGGCCACGGGCTTTGCCGATATATCGCCACTGACCCTGGGGTTTCAGTGCGACGTCATGGCGCACAGTCTCGGAGGACGCCAGCCTGACGAGCTTACCGTAGGGCAAGGTATCCACCCCGTTGGGGTGGCGAACATGGCCTTCAAAGGCAGTACATTCGGAATGATCAACTTCCCACACCCGGGCAGCGGCCAGGATCAGCATTTCCCGGGCTTCCGCACCCGCTTGTCGCAGGGGCATCCAACTGGTGGCAATACTGGTACTACCACCGGTCAGCTGAAGTTTGTACAGGGGGTTGCGATACTCGGACGCGACCGGCGCAAATTTGGGGGTGATCGCTGCCGGATCAACCTCCAGCTCCTCCGCAATCAGGGTGGTCAATCCAGTATAGGTGCCCTGCCCCATCTCCACCCGGGCAAGAGTAAAATACACCTTGTTGCCTGTGGTCAGTTCCAGCCAGGCGTCCGGTTTCCAGGCACCTTCCTCCTCCCTGTAACCGATCTGAATACCGGAACAGCCCGGCAGGGCAAGCGCAAATACAAGGCTGCCAGATGTTCCGGCGCTGACCTTGAGGAAATCCCGTCGGTTCAGGGTCATCTTACGCCCCCTCCCGGTCAACAGAATCACCACTGGCAACGGATTCCACCGCGGCAATGATTTTCGAGTAGGTACCACAACGGCACAGGTTGCCGCTGAGCGCAGCAACAATGTCGTCCCGCTCGGCAGCGGGGTTATGCTTCAGCAGATACGCCGCGGACATGATTTGTCCGGACTGACAATAGCCACACTGGGGCACGCCGTACTCAACCCAGGCTTTCTGCAGTGGATGCAAGTCACCCTCGGAAGCGAGCCCTTCAATGGTCGTCACTGACTTGCCGGAAGCCAGGTCCACGGGGGTGGAACAGGATCGTATCGGCTGACCGTCAAGGTGAACCGTACAAGCGCCACACAGGCCGGCACCACACCCGAACTTTGTCCCCTTCAATCCCAACTCGTCACGGATAACCCACAACAAGGGCGTGTCACCGTCAACCTCAAGCGTTCGTTTTTCACCATTGACCGTCAGGCTAAGGGCCATTGCCTCTCTCCTTTTTTTGGCGCCGCCCGTTCCTGGGACTGGCACCTTTCATTTTTATTCTATTCATATCGCCATTTGCAGGCTTATTTCACGACAGGATCACCATCCTGATCATTCCATATCTTGCGCTCGCCACCGTCCATCTTGCCCTTGGTATCCCAGACTTCGCGATTCTCCGTGGCTTCCTCCACCTTGCCATTATCATTCCAGATCACACGATCCTTACAGCCCACCAGAGCCAGGGATACGCATACCAGCAAAAACAGTTTCTTAGTCATTACAGCCTCCAGGTCCGGTTTTCCGGAACTCTATAATTTATTCAGTATGGGAATGAACGCTGTGTCGTTACCGACTGCCATGAACTTCACGGTTATGCTGCTTGTCCCGCTCACTCTTGCGAACCATGACATAGACCGCGCCGGTACCGCCATGGTGTTTCTGGGCCGAATGGAAGGCAAGCACGCCGTCCAGTTCCGGAAGCCACTTGGCAAGGTAGCTCTTGAGCTGGGCAATGCCATCCGGGTTTCTCTCTCCTTTACCGTGCAGAATGATTACGGAGCGAAGACCGTAACGAACACAGTCGTTAACAAAGCCGAACACTTCACGACGAGCTTCTTCAACCGTCATCCGGTGCAGATCCAATCTTGCCTCTATGGGATACTGCCCCAACCTCAACTTGCGGAATACCCCGTGCTGGACGCCAGGACGTTGCCAACTCAGAATATCGTGAGCCGTAAGCGGCTCCACCATGTCGGACGTCAGCGGATTGGTGTCTTTCACCGGCTGGTCCACGGCAGACCGTTGACGCTCCAGGTGGCCGGGTGTTAGCTCCCTGGGCGTATTCACCTCTGCGCGATTGGGCTTGCGGATGCGCCGTACATCCTTCATTTCTTCCAGAAAACTCAGGCGCTCGTGTTTGGTCGTCATGATAATATGATTCAGCATTGGGGTTAACGAAACTTTACCACCGGGCCCCACTGGCATAAAGCCACTGATCCCTCTGGAGCGAGCTGCGACGAAAATCTTAGGGCTGCCCCCTGCCTCCTGATCTACACTCGGGGACATCAACAGACAGGACGGACGATAGTATGGTTGCCGCCTCAACAGATACACCACGCCCTCAAAATACTCGTGCAATCATGATGTTCCTTCGGGAACATGCCCCATTTTCCAGCATGGACGACGCTCACCTGGCACACTTTGCCGAACATGCGTCACTGCGATTTTATGCCGATAACGATATCGTTCTGTCCCCTGAGGAAGGCCCGGTCCAACGATTCTACGTGGTGAAACAAGGGCGAATTCGCGGTGAACGCCACAATGAAAAAGACGGCAAGACAGACACCACTTTCGAAATCACCCAAGGCGAATGTTTCCCATTGGCAGCACTGGTAGGTGAGCGCCCTACCCGCACGCTTCACCGGGCTGCCGGTGACACCTTCTGCCTGAGCATCGAACACGATGCCTTTGTCACCCTGTTGTCGGAAAGCGATCCTTTTCGTGATTTCTGCCTGCGGGGTGTCAGCAGTTTGTTGGATCAGGTCAATCGGCGAATCCAATCTGGTGCTATGGCCTCCATAGGCTCGAGCACGTCACTGGACACCCCCCTTGAGCGTTACGCCCTGAGGAATCCGATCGTCTGTTCGCCGGATCTCCCGGTTCGCAAGGCTGTCGCGCGTATGCACGAAAACAACGTGGGCAGTATTGTCATTACCGACGACGAACGGCATCCCGTAGGTATTTTTACCCTCAGGGACCTGCGTACCATGGTGGCCGAAGAAAAGGGCTCCCTGGATACACCGGTCGGCCAGGTTATGACCAAGAGGCCGATTTGCCTGACGTCCCATGCAGACGCCTTCGAAGCGGCCATGCTGATGGCAGAATACCATTTCGCCCATCTCTGTGTGGTCGATGAGGAACATCGCCTGATTGGCGTGGTTTCCGAACGGGACCTGTTTTCCCTGCAGCGCGTGGATCTGGTCAACCTGGCCAGGACCATCGGCACAGCCACCCATTTGCGGACCCTGGTCAGTCTGCGCTCGGAGGTGTCGCGACTGGTGGACGCCATGCTTGCCCATGGCGCCGATTCTGGTCAGGTTGTGAAAATCATTACCACTCTGAACGATGTCACGGTACGGCGGGTGCTGGAACTCAACATCAAGAAAAACGATCCCGGCGTCCCCTTCACCTGGCTGACCTTTGGCAGTGAGGGGCGACAGGAACAGACCCTGCTGACCGATCAGGACAACGGCATCCTGTTCGAAACCCCGGACGGGATGACCGAAGATCAGGCGCGGGAAAAACTCCTTCCATTTGCCGAGACCGTGAACAGAGAACTGGCGGAATGCGGCTTTACCCTCTGTAAGGGCAATATCATGGCCAGTAACCCTAAGCTGTGCCTGAGTGGCAGGGAATGGGACGACTGGTTCATTCGGTTCATCGACGCGTCAACTCCGCAAAACCTTGTGTATTCCTCCATCTTTCTCGATATGCGAGCAGTGTTTGGCCCTAACGAGCCGCTGGAAGAACTCTACGGCAAGGTACTGGCACGTATTCAGAAAAATGCCCTGTTCCAGAAGATGCTGGCGGGTAACGCCATGAACCGTCGCCCCCCATTGACCATGTTCCGCAATTTCCGCTATGCGCCTGATGGCAAGAAACACACCATTGACCTCAAGCGCCAGGGGCTTGCCCCCTTTGTGGAGACCGTCCGGGTATTTGCCTTGGCGAATGGCGTGGAAGAGGCCAACACCCTTGAGCGGATGGACCGTCTGGTTGCCAAGGGGGCCTTTGATCCCAAGGATGCCAATGCCTGGAAAGAAGCGTATAGCCTCATCCAGGCCATCCGCATGCGAGCGCATCAGGAAATGCTGGATCGGGGCGAACCATTATCCAATTATATTGACCCCGATGACCTCAATCCGCTCGACCGCCGGATTCTGAGAGAATCCTTCCGCCAGGCCCAGCGCCTCCAGCAAAAGCTGGAAGTGACCTACCAATTGTGACAAAAGGCCTCGGTGATATGCTCGAACGGATCAGACTGTGGGTCAAGCAGCGCCGCGCCGGTGCCTTGGGATCCCATGATCCCGCCCATCTCTCCACCCCCAAACTAGCCGGCGACCAGAAGCTGTCTGAGTGCCGACTGATCGTACTGGACCTGGAAACCACCGGCTTCCACCCTGGCAAGGATCACGTCATCGCCATTGGTGCGGTCGCAATCACCGGGAAGGTTATTCACCTGGATGACCAATTCGATTTGATTCTTCGACGCCCCGAGCTGGACATCAGTGAGACGGTGCTCATCCACGGCATCGGCCCAGAGGCCCTGACTCAGGGCCATGAAACCGAAGATGCTCTGCTCCATCTGTTGGAATGGATGGACGGTGATCCAATACTGGCGTACCACTCGGCATTTGACCAACGCTTCCTGGAAAAAGCCCTGCGGCAATCCCTGGGATACAGCCAGAATCATACCTGGATAGACGTCGCCGAGTTGCTACCAGCCATATTCCCGGACGCCAAAACCGGCGGACGCGGTCTGGATAACTGGGCCGACTTCTTCAACCTGGAAGTTAGCGAACGCCATCACGCCGCGGCAGATGCGCTCGTAACAGCTGAATTGACGCTGATTGCACTCAATAAGGCACAAAAAAATGGCGCCTGTACACTGTCCGAACTGAGCACCAAGCTTCATTATTACCGACGCCTCCAACGCATGCACCGCTTCTGAATAGCCCCCGACCTGCTGTTTACAAATTAATCAAACCCGAGGCAAATCACTGAGAATTAGACCTTTTGCCAATATCTATATATCCCTTTACCAGTAAAGTCAGAGAGGACAACTAGTCGGAGAAGCACTATATGAATAATAAAATTTCTCTCAGCTCCAATTCTCCAGTAATACACCCAACCTCCACAACAACAACACAGGAGTGATCCTATGGCTGGTCATAGCTACGACGCTGAAAAGTACTGGAAGGCGAATCTTCGTCTGATATTCGGAAGCCTGATTATCTGGGCTCTGGCCTCATACGGCTTCGCAATTCTGCTCCGTCCACTGCTCGCCGGCATCCCCATTGGCGGCACCGATCTGGGTTTCTGGTTTGCACAACAGGGCTCCATCCTGACGTTCATCGCTCTGATCTTCCACTACGCGTGGCGCATGAACAAAATCGATGAAAAATTCGGCGTGCACGAGGAGTAAGATCGAATGAGCCAATTTGCTATCAACATCCTGTTCGTGGGGGGCTCGTTCCTCCTCTATATTGGCATTGCCATCTGGGCAAAGGCTGGCAGCACCAAGGACTTCTACGTTGCCGGTGGCGGCGTTCACCCGGTCACCAATGGTATGGCGATCGGCGCTGACTGGATGTCTGCTGCATCCTTTATCTCCATGGCGGGTCTGATTGCCGCCGGTGGTTACGCCAACTCCTCGTTCCTGATGGGGTGGACTGGCGGCTACGTCCTGCTGGCCATGCTGCTGGCGCCGTATCTGCGTAAATTCGGCAAGTTCACCGTTCCTGAATTTATCGGTGACCGGTTCTACAGCAAAAATGCGCGACTGGTGGCGGTTCTCTGCCTGATCGTGGCATCGGTAACCTACGTTATTGGGCAAATGGCCGGTGCCGGCGTTGCGTTTTCCCGTTTCCTGGAAGTTGAAGCAACGCTGGGTCTGATCATTGCTGCGATTGTCGTGTTCGTCTACGCGGTTCTCGGTGGTATGAAAGGCATCACCTACACCCAGGTCGCCCAGTACTGTGTACTGATTACCGCTTACACCATTCCGGCTGTCTTCATTTCCCTGCAACTGACGGGCAATCCCATTCCGCCGCTGGGCCTGTTCTCTACTCACGTTGATTCCGGCATGCCGATCCTGGACAAACTGAACCAGGTTATTACCGATCTTGGTTTCAACGAGTACACGGCTGACATCGACAACAAGCTGAACATGGTTCTGTTCACCCTGTCACTGATGATCGGTACTGCGGGCCTGCCGCACGTCATCATTCGTTTCTTCACCGTTCCGAAGGTTGCGGATGCGCGCTGGTCTGCCGGTTGGGCACTGGTGTTCATTGCACTGCTGTACCTGACTGCGCCTGCCGTTGCTTCCATGGCTCGACTGAACCTGATGACCACCATCTATCCGGATGGCACTGCAGCTGAACCCATTGAGTACGATTCGCGGCCAGCCTGGATCAGGGATTGGGAAGTGACCGGTCTGATCCAGTTCACCGATAAGAACGAAGATGGCCGGATTCAGCTGTACAACGACACCCCCGAGTTCGAACCCCAGGCTCAAGCCCGTGGCTGGGAAGGTAACGAACTGGTCGTCAATCGGGATATTCTGGTGCTGGCCAATCCGGAAATCGCCAACTTGCCGGGCTGGGTTATCGGTCTGATTGCAGCAGGGGGTCTGGCGGCAGCACTGTCAACGGCAGCCGGCCTGTTGCTTGCGATTTCCTCGGCGGTCAGTCACGACCTGATAAAAGGCTCGATCAATCCGGCTATCAGCGAAAAAGGCGAGCTGTTAGCAGCACGTATTTCGATGGCCGTCGCGATTGTAGTCGCCACATACCTGGGTGCGAATCCACCGGGCTTCGCGGCACAGGTTGTTGCCCTAGCATTCGGTATAGCGGCGGCTTCCCTGTTCCCGGCACTGATGATGGGTATCTTCTCCAAGCGCGTGAACAACACAGGTGCTATTGCCGGTATGCTTAGCGGCCTGACGTTCACACTGGTATACATCTTCGTATACAAGGGCTGGCTGTTCATCCCTGGCACAGCAAACCTGCCAGATACTCCGGAAAACTGGGTACTGGGCATCTCCCCGCTGTCTATCGGCGCGGTTGGTGCAATCGTCAACTTTGCGGTAGCCTTCGTTGTATCCAACGCAACTGAAGAACCGCCCGTTGAGATTCAGGAACTGGTTGAGAGCGTCCGTTACCCACGTGGTGCCAGTCAGGCTCAAGACCACTAAGCAACAACTCAACCTGATTCATTCACAGAATTGACAGGTTGAACCTGAACGGGCTTCCTCAATGAGGGAGCCCGTTCTTTTTTGAGGAAATGATTTTATGTTCTGGACACTTGTTGCCACTGTTTTTTGCGGCCTGGGGGCAGCCGGTATTGCTCTTGGCATTCGCGCAACCACCCGAAACAAAGCCCCACGATGGATTATTCCTGTTTTCGCAGGGGTGGGAATGCTCGGCTACCTCATTCAGGGGGAATACACCTGGTACGACCACAAGAAGGCACAACTGCCGGAAGAGGCGGTCGTTGTCAGCACCCAGGACGACGGTATCTTCTGGCGCCCCTGGACATTTGTCTACCCCTACGTGACGTCCTTTACTACGGTGGATACCAAAAGCATCAGCCATGATAGTGACAATCAAAATATCGTCCGATTTACACTCTATCGGTTCGAACAAAAATTGACGGATGCGGTATCCCACCGTATTCATATCATCAACTGTGCCACCCAAGAGCTTGTTCCATTGGGCTCCGATGGCAGACCCCGCGTTGATAACCTGAAAACACTGGTTTCCGGGGATCCCCTACTGGAGACCGTTTGCTCAGGCTGACATGCCACAAACTGGATGCCCAACCCGCTAGAGGTAACGGGAATGCGTAACGATGATTAGTGCCTGGCTGCTGGTTTTAATTTCCATATCGTACATTTCGGTTCTTTTTTTAATCGCCTGGGCTGGTGACAGACATCCCGGCCTGTATCGGCGCAAGCTGGCCCGGACCCACATCTATG
>JAKLLS010000123.1 GCA_022014155.1 Marinobacter sp.
CAACACGAAAAGAAGGCCAATTGCTTTCATCCTGATGCCCCATTGAGTGAGACTGCAGTAACCTACACTAGCAGATAAATTAAAGGGGCCGGGAAACTCGGACAGCCCCGTAAAATACTGCTTCATGTTGGTAACATCTTCTCTGGGATGGAGTGATTTGTGAAAAGGATTACGACGCTAATTTTCTTCCTGCTGATGAGCACCCTGACGCAAGCAGCTCAGGTGCTTCCAATGATTCAAACCTTTCCCGTGGAAAAAAGTCTGGGGCGTGCCCGCCTGCTGAAGGTTGGAGCAGCGATCGTCCACGGTCCTAAGGCGGATGGCCGGTGCCTTTTTGCTTAGGTACCGGCTTTTAAAACCTCATCGGCATAGCTGGCAGGAGCGCCCACAAAACCCAACAGGAGTACTAACACACTTCCTATTGTGCGCATCTGTAGAATCCTTTTGGCGATACACATATACAGATTGAAAATAGTTGGTGACTCGAAAATAACATAGAGCAGGTTTGCAAGTGGGGCTATATCTAGTTGTTTTCTCCATCAGTCTTTAACGCGGGCCTCGACGGCAAGGGCCGGTTTCAGGCTGCCGACCAACAGGGCACTCACGAGCGAACCGAGGGCAATCGCCAGCAGGTAGTGAAAGGGGCGTTCGACCAGCGGGATGACAAAGATCCCGCCATGGGGGGCAGGAAGCTGGCAGCCGAAGTACATCGATAGACCACCGGCCAGCGCCGAGCCGACAATGCAGGCGGGCAGCACCCGCAGCGGGTCGGCGGCGGCAAAAGGGATGGCGCCTTCGGTGATGAATGAGGCGCCGAGCACAAAACAGCTCTTCCCTGCGCGCCGCTCGTTGGCGCCAAAGCGGCTGCGAAACAGCAGCGTCGCCAACCCCATCGCCAGCGGTGGCACCATACCGCCAGCCATGACCGCAGCCTGGGGCAGATGGTTGCCTGCCGCGATGGCGGCGATGCCGAAGGTGTAGGCCGCCTTGTTGACCGGCCCGCCAAGGTCCACCGCCATCAGCCCACCCAGTAACGTGCCCAGCAGGACCAGATTGCCGATGCCGAGAGACGCCAGCCAGTCCACCAGCGCGCTATTGATAGCGGCAAGCGGCATCAGTAGCAGGTACATCAATCCCCCAACCAGCAGCAGGCCGATCACCGGGTAGATCAGTACCGTCTCCACACCCTGCAGGCTTCGTGGCATATTGCGGCAGAGATGGCTGACGGCCAGCATCAGATAGCCGCCCAGCAGGCCGGCGATCATGCCGCCGATAAAGCCGCCGCCGGACTGCACCGCTACAAAGCCGCCGACCATCGCCGGCATAAAGCCGGGCCGGTCGGCGATGCTCATGCCAATAAACGCGGCCAGCACCGGAACCATCAGGCCGAAGGCGCCTTCGCTGCCGCCGAGTGTCATCAGCGCGGTGGCCAGCGGATGGTGGTTCGGGCTGTCCGGGTCGAATGCATCGATACCGAACATGAATGAGAGCGCGATCAGGATGCCGCCGCCGACGACAAACGGCAGCATATTCGAGACGCCGTTCATCAAGTGCTGGTAGATGCCGGGCCGAGTCGTGGCTGGCCTGGGTCTGGCGCTGTCCCCGTCGCCGGAGTAGATCGTTGCCTCACCGCCCAAGGCCCTTTCCAGTAGCCCCTTCGGGTCGCGGATCGCATCCCGTACCGGCACCCTGATGAGTTTTTTGCCGGCAAAGCGATCCATATCGACGCGGGTATCGGAGGCGATAATGATCACTTCAGCGGCGGCGATCTCCTGCTCAGTCAGGCCATCCCGTTCGCCGATTGCGCCACGGGTCTCGACCCGGATCGGTATTTCCATCCGTTCGGCACAGACTTTCAGCGCATCGGCTGCCATATAGGTGTGCGCAATGCCGGTCGGGCAGCCAGTAACTGCCAGCACCCTCGGCGGGGCGGCGGCCGCCACCGGAGCGGTGGTATCGGCACTGGCCTCGACGACGTTGGCGGCCAGCAGCCCGATCAACTCGTTGGTGCTGCCCGCCTGCAGCAGGCTCTGAATATAGTGCGACTCCTGCATATGCCGGGTGAGCGAGGCGAGGATTTCGAGATGCTCCTCGGCCACCGACTCGGTTTCGGCAATCAGAAAGAAAATTCGGCTGGGCTGGTTGTCGAGCGAGCCGTATTCGACTCCGTCCGGAGCGATGCCCAGGGCGATTGCCGGCAATCGAACCGCGTCGGTGCGTGCATGGGGGATGGCGATGCCGTTCTCAAGTCCGGTTGGAAACGTTTGCTCACGCTTGAGAATCGCTTCCCTGAACGCCTTCGGATCGATCAGCTTGCCCGCTTTGGCCAGCACCTCGATCAGCTCATCGAGAATCTCGGACTTGGTGTGTCCATGCAGGCGCAGGCAGATCGTATCGGCACTGATCAGGCTGGTAAACTCCATCGCCCTTACCGCCGTTAGTACTTGTTTTGGGTTTAAAAGATTTTCTCAACAATCAATTCTGCACACAATACCTCAAAGCCTTCCGGGTCATGCTGCAGCAGATCCCTGAGTTCATCGAACGGGGGCACCTGCATAACTTTCCTCCTTTGTTGGATTCAAGTTGTCAGTGCAGCACCTTTTTATACTATAGGCCGCTCTGGAGAAGCAGGAAACGTCTCCAGGCGGCATTAACCGGCGTGGCAGCAAGGACAGTCAGCTCCGGTAACTCAGCGCTTGCCCAGGCGCCCTATCATCGCCCGCACAAACTCTCTCCGTGCCCGGCGCTGATCCCGCCTTACCTGCTCAAGATTGATGCCTCCCATTCCATCACGATATCTGGGCGGTATGCTGCTCCCTGGCAAGCGGTCTGAAACGTCATCGTTATCGCGAAGCGCTATTGGATTGCTGCCGTGAAAGTACGTCATCTCTTGTGAAATCAACATGTCTCTGTCCTCCCGGCGCCGTACCTGGTAGCGGGGCGCCTTCGTTATCGTATGAGTTCAGGTACATGCTAATATTGTTCTAAACTGCAAACTATTCCCAAAGTGCGAGAACAGACTTTGCAAAAACGAACAGATAAAAAGCCCGAAAAATCCTCCTCCGCTACCCGGAAAACACGGAGCAATCTGGCGTGGAATGACTTTGAGCTGGTGCTCGCCATTGCCACTTCGGGCTCCCTGTCTGGCGCATCACGGGCATTAGGCGTAAGCCACGCCACGGTATTCCGGCGGCTGGGTGATGTTGAACAGCGCCTGGGGGTGACTCTGTTTGAGAGAAGCCGGACCGGTTACCGGCCGACGCTGGCAGGGGAAGAACTCGCCGACACCGCCAGGGTTATGGACGAAGCTGCCCTGGCCGCCGAACGTAAAGTGGCCGGCCGTGACCTGGAGCCCAGTGGCGAGATCTGGACCACCACAACGGACTCGCTGCTGATGGGGGTGCTGGCGCCGCTGTTCACGCAGTTCCGGCATAAATACCCCGGCATCGTGCTGGACGTTGCGGTCTCCAACCAGTTGTTCAACCTCACACGCCGGGAGGCCGATGTCGCTATCCGCCCGTCCAACCGTCCCCCTGAAAACCTGATTGGCCGGCCGCTGACCACCATTGGCCAGGCCGTCTATGGGCACAAAGACCTTGGCCTGACGCCTGGCACCCACATTGAGACTCTCGCCAGCCAGCCCTGGATTGGCGCCGGACCACGACTGCAGGACTCAGCCGTGGACCAGTGGATGGAAAATAACGCGCTGAAACAAGCCTGCGTCTACCGCGTGGATACCCTGGTCAGTATTCTCAGCGCTATTCGTTCTCGCATGGGGCTGGCCGTTATTCCCTGCTATCTCGCTGACGAAGATCCCGATATTGTCCAGCTCACCGACCCCATCCCCGAGCTGGAATACGGCCTGTGGTTCCTGATGCACCCGGACCTGCGGGGCGTGGTGAGGATTCATGCACTGATGGATTTTCTGACGGACGCCATCCGGGCGCAGAGTCAGCGCCTCGCCGGGCGGCCTTTAGGTTAGTCTGTTTCGCTGTAGGCCAATTGTTTTCATCCTGATGCCCCATTGAGTGAGACTGCAGTAACCTACAATACTGCTTAACTCAACCCATTTGCCAAAGTGAGGATTAATGCACAAAGGAACCTGCCTCTGCGGACAAGTCCAGTACGAATATACCGGCGAACTCGGCCCGATTGCCATGTGCCACTGCTCCCAATGCCGGCGTGCCCAAGGCTCTGCCTATGGAACGAACAGTCCCATTGAGGCCTCTCACTTCAGGATTGTCTCAGGGCGTGAGTTAGTGAAAGAGTTCGAATCAAGACCCGGTAAAAAGCGGGCATTCTGCCGGGAGTGTGGTAGCCCGCTGTACAGCCGGTTGGACTCAAAACCCGAGGCACTGCGGCTGCGAATCGGTACACTGACAACGCCCATAGCTGCTAAGCCCAGCTATCATATTTTTGCTGGCTCGGCGGCTGAGTGGTATGAGTTCTCGGATGGTTTACCCCGGTACACGGAGCTTGAGGACAGCCCTCTGCTGTAGCTGCCATTCCTGAAGCATGCTCCAGTCCAGGCATTGATTCACAAGAAAAGGCGCTAGATTAACCATGTTGGAAAAGCGTATCCCTCCCCTGCTATTGGTGGTTATTTTCGGTGCGGCCATGTGGGGTCTCGCGTCTTTTGCGCCGCCCCTCGGCATGAACAGCATGCCACTGGCCGTGGTGGCCGGCGCTGTGTTTGTGCTGGGCACCCTGTTTCCGGTTGCCGGCGTCGTCGCCTTCCGGCAGGCCCAAACCACAGTGGACCCACGCACACCCGAAGCCAGCTCCGCCCTGGTCAGTTCCGGGATTTACCGGTATTCCCGCAATCCAATGTATGTGGGGTTTGCACTCTGGTTGCTGGCATGGGCTATTTTTCTGGGCTCGGGCTGGGCGTTGTTGGGCGTGGTAGGTTTTGTGTTGTATATGAACCGCTTCCAGATCGCTCCGGAGGAACGAGCGTTACGGGACCTGTTCGGAGATACCTTCCGGCATTATGAGCAGCGTGTTCGGCGCTGGCTGTGATTCACAGTGAATATTCGAAACTACACGGCAGCCGATACGGAACGCCTTGCAAACGTGTTCACCTCATCCGTTCACTCGCTGGCAACGTCGAAATACGATGCCCGGCAGCGCGACGCCTGGGCGCCGATTCCGCCAGACCTGGACGCATGGCGCCATCGTCTCGGTCAGCTTCGCACGATTATCGCTGAGGAGAATGGCCAGTGCCTGGGGTTCCTTTCATACGAACCCGATGGCCACATCGACCTCCTCTACACTGCGCCGGATGCCGCAAGAACAGGCGTAGCCTCGGCGTTGCTGGAGGAAGCGGCGAGGCAGTTGTTGGAGGGCTTTGGTGTTACTGACCTATATACCGAAGCCAGTCTGGTGGCCGCACCTTTCTTTCTATGGCACGGCTTTGAGGTTGTCGAAGAGCAAACGGTTTCCCGGAACGGAGTGAACTTTCGGCGGTTTGCGATGCGACGGAAGTTATGAATTCCGGGACGATCTGACCTGTTGGTTCGGATTGATGATTATGCCTGGCTGGTACCGTACGTTGAGAATGACAGAGAATTCTTCCTCAAAACGATTATTCCCAGTCGCAAGGCCACCAAGAAATTTCTAGGGGGGTAGTATGGCCAAAACCAAATTAGATTCTGAAGAACAAGAGCTGCTTGAGGCATATGAATCCGGGGAGTTTGAATCGGACCTGGATGCTGACCGCCGGGAGTATCTGACCAAGGCAGCGGAGGAAACGTTCAGGAAAGACAAGCGGATCAATATCCGTATCTCCAGCCGGGATCTGGAGGCACTTCAGCGTCGTGCGCTGGAAGAGGGGCTTCCGTACCAGTCTCTGGTCTCCAGTGTCTTGCACAAGTATGTCTCGGGTGGTCTCAAGGACATCTCTGCTGACAAATCAGCCCAGCGGACGCGCTAACGCGCGTTGCTGCCACAAAGAGCCCCGGATGCTGCGAGAAGAGGCGTAGCCTCGGCGTTGCTGGAGGAAGCGGGAAGTTATGAGTTCCGGGAGGACCTCCCCGTTTTACTCCAGCGATTGCAGAAGGCGGTTTGACGCCTCCAGCAGCAGGGCCTCTTCGGCACTTATGGCAGTCATGCCCTCCGTTTTCTTCAACAGCGCAAGAGCCTCTTTCTCCTCATCAATTTTCACTTTTGCCCGGGCGTATTCGTAGTACACGCCCGGATAGTCCGGCGATAACCGCATGGCCTTGTTGAACAGGTCTTCCATCGACGATTCTTTTGCGCCGTAGGTCATCCGGGCAATCAGGCTTCCGGCTTTTTCGATGATGCCGGACTGTACGCCACCGAATAATGTCACCGCATAGATGTTATCGGGATCGTCTTCCAGTAACGCTTCCAGCGTGTCTATGACTTCCGAGGTATAGCCGGTTCCCATGGCCTCGGAGGCGGACAGGTTCTCGAGTATCCTTGCCTTGCCGTATGCGTTGCCAAACCGGATCATCGGATGGTCAGGCGCCATGGGCATGATGTCCTCGGTCAGTGTGATGACCTCTTCGAGCAGCTGCCTGCGCGTATCCTCATCGGTTTCGATCAGGGTTGCTTGCAAGGCCTGGGCATAAAGCCCCGGAAAATAGCCGGCCGGTCCCAGGGCCAGCCCCAGGTCCCGCGCTTCCTGGAACTGGCCATTAAACAGTAGTGCCCAGGCTCGGCGCAATTCTCGGGCGTACGCGTCAAAGGAGTTGCTCAACTCCCCTTCCGAGACGGACGCCAGATCCGGGTGGGTACTACCTATCGTTTGCAGATGATTCTGCGTGAAGTCGTACATTTCAGGCCAACGCTCAGCGTCTGCTCGCAGGCTCTCTACCGTTGGCAGCGGGCCACGAAATCCGTCGGTCAGCTCCTGCCAGTGTTTGGCAAGATCCTGTTCTGTGTAGCTGAAAGACTGAAGGTCTTCCGGGTAGGGTTGCCAGGCTTGTTCAGCGAAAACCTGGGGACTGGAGATAATAAGGATAACGAGTGACAGGGCTTTTTTGAGCATCATTTTTACTCCGTGGTTTGGGCAATTCCACCACAGGAGAGAATGTCCCCCATTGGCCCAGATTTCGGTGCCCTTTGAATAAACGCCAATTCTGATCCAGGAAAACAGGTAAGGTTACTTTTTAAATGGCAAGAAACCCAACGAGAATCCCATGCACCTACCCTTCTGGTTAACCACCGCCCTACTCTTCCCGGTTCTCCTGTATCAGGGCAAACAAGCCCGGAAAAATACGCCCCGACTGCCTGAGGCCCAGGGTTCCCCCTTCGGCCAGTACGGCGAAGGCGTGCCGGATTTGCGGCTTCTTGTCCTCGGCGAATCCACAGCGGCTGGCGTGGGCGTATCCAGCCATGAGCAAGGCCTTGCAAGCCAATTGGCTCTGCAACTGCACGAGCGCACGGGCCGAACCGTTTCCTGGCACACCTTTGGCGTGAACGGCATCCGTATGGGCCAACTCAACCTGAAACTGGCCAGCATGGAGCTACCGCAGGCGGACGTGGTTCTGCTGAGCATGGGCGTCAACGACACCACCGGCTTCACGCCCAGGAGCCAGTTCCGGCGGCAATTGCTGGCGCTTCGCAAGATGCTGATCCAGCGTTACCCAGGGCCGATTTACCTGCTGAGCGTACCGCCCATGCACCTGTTCACCGCGTTGCCCTCCCCGCTGCGGCAAATCATGGGATGGAGAGCCCGCCACCTGAATCGGGTCTATAAGCAACTGGCCAGGCAAGCCCCCGGGGATTTCCAATACCTGAGTTACCCGGCAATCACCGATATTTCGCTTCTGGCCAGCGACGGCTATCACCCGAGTGACAAGGGTTACCGGGCCATTGCGGAGGTTCTGGCTGCCCACAATGAAGGTGCGGTGTATCCACTGTGTCGACATATTTAACACTCGCCTTAATTACAGGCTCTCATCAGGTTCTCCCCCACATTGTTTTCCGGAAACTTCTTGCCCCGTGGCGCTCATCTTGCCTGCTCTTTTGGACTGACAAGCGTGTCGGGTACTGACAGAGGGTTTGACCATGAGCTGGCTATCTGCGAGGACAGGAGTCCTGGCTCTGGTAATAGCATTGAATGGATGCAGTCCGTCGGGGTCCTCATCGGAAAGTTCAAGTGATGTGGCCGGTGATCAGTTGGTGACACTATCCGGGCGGGCTGCTGTCGGCGCTCCAATCGCCAACGCCCCCGTTGACGCAAGGTGTGAAGGAGGGGAAAACTTCATTGCAACGGTAACCACCAATGAGTCCGGAGGGTTTCTGGGGCAGGTGGAGTCGTCTGCATTACCTTGTGCCTTACAGGTTACTGGCATCGGCGAGGATAAAATTCTGCATAGCTATACCGACTCGGGCGGTACGATCAACATTACCCCGCTGACGGATTTAATCATTGCCTTATCGGCGTCTACGGCGCCGATGAATTGGTTTAACCAGGATGACCATGCGTCTGCCGTAGATAGCCTGGAACAGGCCAGGGAGGAGTTTCTGAACGCACTGCGGAACGCAAACTACAGCGTTCCGGGCAACGGGTTTGATCCATTCACGTCCAGCTTCCAGATTAATGATGCCGTCGACCAGCTCCTTGATACTTTCTCAGCCGCAGTGAGGGACATGCCCAATGTCACTGGCTATCAGGCATTTGTAGACTTGATCTCAAGTGGGAACCTTGCGGCCATTCCCGAGGCACCAACAACGCCGGAGGAAGATGATTCAGGAAGCGGGGATGATGACGGTGCCGGGGATGATGGCGGTACCGGGGACGACGGTGGTACCGGGGACGACGGTGGTACCGGGGATGACGGTGGTACCGGGGATGATGGCGACGGTTTAACGGCAGCTGACCTGTGTGCGCCTCCCCAGATTGCGCCAACAGGCACACTGATCGAGTTCAGCCAACAGCTTTATGACACCCAGTCCGGAGCCGAGATAGCCATCGTCAGTATGAGGCAGGAGATCCTCGGACCGATGGAATTCCGGGGCGAAGAAACCCATGCGATATTGGTAGAGGATGTCTCTGAGGGAGTTAACGACGAATCCCGGAATACTACGTATGTGTCTATCGATACGACTGAAAGGGTGGAACGCACTCATGGCTCAACCAGCGTTGATCCTGAAACCGATGAAGAGACGATGCTCTGGTTTGAACCAATCTTCAAATACCCCTATGCACTGGCGATTGATGCCGAGTACGTTCAGTCGGTTTCCCAGTTCTCCTCAACCGAGGATGGTCCGGAGACGCTGCTTTTCGACCTCGATTATACGATTCAGTTCAAAGGCGTAGAGACTATCACCGTGCCAGCTGGCACTTTTGACGCCTGTAAATACTACCAAACCAGCAGTACCTCATTAGAACCCACACCCTCAACGTTCGCAGTCTGGTTTAATGTCGAGGACGGCATATCGGTTAAATCCGCCGCAGTAGAAGATGGCGTGGAAATAACCGAGGTCGAATTACTATCGTATTCGGTTAATGGCGCTCAGCAAGCGCCATAGGACGCGATCGTGATTCGGGGCTAAGACCACGGGGTCAGGTCGTACGTTTTGCATTCCCCTGCCCCCAAACTCCCCAAAGTACCATGCCGGCAACCACCACCATCGCTACCGAGAGCGACGTCAGGGCCAGGGTAATCAAACCCTCCTGCACAGCCGAACCTTCAAAGCCAGCACCTGCTATCGGCATCATGGATGCGCCCGCCCCCATAAAACCGGCAGCAAGCGTAGCCAGCCAGTTGGTGTAGGTGCCGAATACCGCGAGACCAAAGGTGATTCTTTCGGCAGTGGGGCCCAGCCGAAGCTTTGGCCAGATCAACCCCAGCACAATCAGGACAATTCCGTTCATGATGCCCTCAAGGTGGCTCGACAGCCCCATTCTGGCATTCTCCATCAACGGCAATAAAAACCCGGTCAACAGGCCCAAGAGAAACAGGATGATACCGAGCTGGTACAGTCGGCGTTCGCGATCGGCGACGGCCGGCAGCGATGCGTTATTCATGAGTTACCCCCTGATTGGAGTCAGGGAGACCCGTCCCCGACTCGCGTTCCACCCAA
>JAKLLS010000025.1 GCA_022014155.1 Marinobacter sp.
AGCGCATGAAGCAGATGCAGCAGCAGATGCAACAGCGCCGTCAGATGCAGCAGCAGATGCAACAGCAGTAAGCGCCAGCCCCGAAAAAAACCGCCACGGTTTCTGGCCGTTGGCGGTTTTTTTTGTTTTGGGCTTTGGGGGCTGCCTGTTGGTGTACTGGTCTCGTCAGAACCGCTACAAGCACCCGCAAGCGGGTCCAGCCAGCAATCACAGATTGCTGTCGTTCAGCTGTCGCATGAAGCTGCGCTTCATAAACGCTCGGCTTCACCCCTGTGCGCTTCTCTCCGGCCATCCATGGCCTCCGAAATTCTGTCGAGGCCAGTACACCAACAGGCGATTCGACCTCTCAGAAAGCCTTCAGAAAACTCTTTTATATGAATTGTTAAGTCTCAGTGGTTCTTTAGGCGATATCTGAGAAGTAAGAAGAGTGTCTGTGATGGTGCCCTTCCCAAAATTTCGAAGGCCAAGGATGGCCTGAGAGAAGCGCACATGGATGTGCTCGTAGCGGTTTTGGGAAGGGCATCATTACAGACACTCTCCCTCCCAAACCAGCAGGCTACAATAAGGCTATTCCCCGGCACCAGAACCAAACGGCTTGATCAGAACGATCAGCCGCGGCAGCAGGGTCAGGGCGCCTGCCAGGGCCATGAACATGGCGAAGCCGGTGAACAGGCCGAAGTAGATGGTCGGGATGAAGTTCGACAGCACCAGGATCGAGAAACCGATGATGATGGTCAGGGACGTGTAGAACATCGCCCGGCCGATGCTGCGGTGACAGCGGTGCATGGTGGCGATGTAGTCGCCGTCTTTGGCGAACTCGGTCTTGAAGCGGTGGATGTAGTGGATGGTGTCATCCACGGCAATACCGACCGTAATGGCCGCCACGGTGATCGTCATCATATCCAGCGGAATGCCCAGCCAGCCCATCAGACCCAGCACCGACCCGGCGGCGATCAGGTTTGGGGCCATGCCGATCAGTGCCAGTAGAACCGAGCGGAACAGGATCAGGAACATCAGCATAATAGCCAGGAACACCAGGCCCAGAGTCTTGATCTGGGACTCGAACAGGCTTTGCAGCATGTTGTTGTACATCACCGTCATGCCGGTGAACAACACCTGATCGTCGTCGAAGCCCAGCTCGCCGGTCAGGTGTTCGTGAATGGTGTCCAGAAGCTGATCGCGTCGAAGGTCCGGCATGGTTTCCAGAATGCGGACACTGAAACGGGACTGATCGTGTTCCTCGGATATGTACGGGGTCAGCAGGATGTCTTGAAGATCGTCCGGTACCGCAGTCGGCACAAAGGCCAGTTGTAGCGCATCCAACTGCTCGCCACCGTTGACCTGTGCCAAAAGGTCCAGCGTCGTGCTGATGGACAGCACCTTGCCGGTATCCGACAGGCTGTCCAGATAGTTGTGGACGCTCCGTAGGCGCTCCATCTTCTGATAGGTGAACCAGGTGTCCCGGTACTCTTCGGCCTCGCCGCAATCTTCGACGAACGGGTCACAGTCACTGGCGAAAGGGTCGACTGATCCGGCATTCTCAGGGGGAGGGTCGTCGGTGATCACCACATCCAGCGGGGTGGTGCCTCCCAGGCGGTTGTCTATGGTGATCATGCCCTGATGGATTTCCGTGCTGGACTTGAAGTAGTCGATGAAGCTGTTCTCAACCGTGAGCTTGCCCATTCCAATCACGCACAGCACTGCAATTACAGCGGAGCCGCCAATGACGACCTTGCCATGGTGCTCGGTAAAGCGGGCAAAGGCATCGGTGAACGGGATCCGGTCAGATGCGACATAGCGGTCAATGGGCGGTGGCAGCAATGCCAGCAACGCCGGAAAAATCAGGAACGTGATCAGGAAGGCAACGGACAGGCCAATGGTCATCATCCAGCCAAAATCAATCACCGGGCGGATGCCGCTAAAGGTCAGTGATCCGAAGGCCACAATCGTCGTGATGGCCATGTAGAAGCAGGGTTTGATCATGGCCAACAGGGTGCGCCGTAACGTGTCCCGGGGGGCTGCCTCCGGTTCATCGTGCTGGAATTCCCGGTAGCGGACGATCAGGTGAATCGTCAGGGACAGGGTCATAATCAGCAGCAGCGACACGAAGTTGGAGGAGATCACCGTCACCGGCCACTGGGCCCAGGACAGGTAACCGATCACCAGCCATACGGTGAAACCACAGCACAACAGCGGAATCAGCACCCAGCGCCATTGGCGGAAGATGATCGCCAGGGTCAGCAGCAGGAAGATCAGAACGCCAACGCCGAACGTGGACAGGTCGCTCTTGATGAACCGGATCATGTCCGCCACGATCATCGGAACGCCACCCAGATAGATTTCGGCGTTATCCCGGTAGCCGTCGAGAATGGAGCGAACCTGGCCGATGGTCTGGTCCCGTTTCTCGCCCAGTTGTTCGGTGAAGCGGATAAATTCGTTGCTGACCTGCTCGAGCTTTCGTCGGTCTTCTTCGCTGGCGGTATCACTGGCAACCTTGTCGCGCAGTGCCTCTCGCTGGTTCAGCAGGTCGAAATAGCGATCCGGTGTGGGCAGGTTGACCTGAATGGCCGTGGTCTTCGCATCCTCGCTGATCAGCAGGTTGGGGTAGAGCGGGTTTTCCAGTAGCGCCTTGCGGGCAGTGTCCGGCGCCACCTTGTCTTCGTCCATGGTCCGGATTTCCGAATCCACCGTGTCGAGGGTCAGGTCCGGGCTGTGGAGCAGTGGCACGTTGAGGATGCTGTTAGTGGAGCTGACACTGTCCAGCGCTGCCAGCTCGTCTCTCAGTTGGCGAAGGGTGCCCAGGGTGTCCTCGCTGAACAGCTCGCCGTCGGGAGTGAAGGTAACAATGAGGAAGTCATCGGACGTGGTGAAGCGCCGGTTGACCTCGCGATATTGTTCCAGCGACCGGTCGTGCTCCAGCACCAGTGATTCTGCCGAGGCATCAAGCCGGAACTGGTCCAGCCTGAGGCTGGCGAGTACGAGAATGCTGGCGAAAACAATCAGGACAACAACCGGGTGGGGGAGAATCAGCCGGTCATAGAGGGAACGGATCAGGGTCATCGGCACAAAGTCCACACTGTGAAAAAACGAGTGCAGAGTGTGCCACAAAGCGTCAGTTAACTGTGACCCTGTTTGAGGCCACTTCCAGGGAGTCGATCAGGTTTTTCAGGCGTTGGGTCATATCAGCGCTCTCGGCCAACTGGGTCACCATGCTCTGCGTGGTATCACGAATTCCCTGCACGTTGGCCAGCACATCATCGGTGGACGCGGTCTGATCCGCGGACATGGAGGCGATCTCCTCATTGGTCTTGTCAATGCGCCCGACGACCGAATTGATGGCGCTCAGGGCCTTTCGGCCTTCCTCGGACTCATTCACGCAACGACTGGCATCTGCGGAGCTCTCGGTCATCTGGGTAACGGCCGTGTCCATAGCGGTGAGCAGGCGGTTAATCGTACCCTGGATCTGGTCGGTGGAGTCCTGTACCCGCTGGGCCAGGTTGCGCACTTCGTCAGCAACCACTGCGAAGCCTCGTCCCTGTTCGCCTGCGCGGGCAGCCTCGATGGCGGCATTCAGGGCCAGCAGGTTGGTTTGCTCTGCAATCCCCTTGATCTCGGTGACTGCATGGCTGATTTCGTGGCTGTTTTCGGCAAGGGATTCCACGCTGGATGCCGAGTGGCGAATGATCTCTTCGAGGCGCCGAATGGAATCGGCGCTGCGAGACACCCGCTCACCACCTTCCTGGGCCGTGTTGCGGGCTTCATGAGACAGGGTCTTGGCAATGCTCGCCTGCTCGGCAATACCGCTGAAGCTCTGAAGCATGGCTTCGATAACTTCTGCAGAACGGTCGGCACCGGACTGCTGTCGGGCCAGGTCATCCCGGCGGGCCTCGGCGGCGGCAGTGAGTTCGCGGACCTCGCTGTGCAGTCGCTCGATGGCTTCCTTCATGCTCTTGACCACGCCCATGGTGCGATCCTGCATGGCGTTGAAGGCGTTGCCCATTTCACCGATTTCGTCTGTGGAGTCCACGTCAGCTCGTTTGCTGAGGTTGCCTGACGCCTGCACATCCACCATGGTACTTTTTAGGCGATTAACATGGCGCTCGATAAAGGAAATCAGCAACTGGGAACCGGCCATTTCCAGAGCCATCAGCATCGCAACAACCCCGGCAAATTCCAGCGCAGTGTCGCTGAAGACGTCGGCAAAGGAGCGGTCAGTGGCAGAGGCGATGGTGCTCATGGCATAGAGCACCAGAAGGCAAAGTACGGTTAGTACAACGATGTTCAGCAGCCAGAACTTGTATTTCAGCCGTGCGTTTTTGAGTAATTGCAGCATGAGAAACCCGCTTTCCATTCAGCCAATGCCTCCTTGCTTCGGAGGGTGTTGATTAGCGTGAAAACGCTAAAGGTAGCAGCAGCTTGTGAACTTTTCCTTGTTTCAGGTCATGGTCCCTGCAGTATTTAACATTGGCTCACAATCACTTCAGTCAAGAACCTTGACCGGAATCTGCTGAGCGTTGCTGGCGGGTACCTCGGGCACGGCCAAACCCAGGTTGTTCTTGTCGAAGACCCGATCCGCACGGTAGCTGGAGCGCACCATGGGTCCGGAAGGTACTTCCATAAAGCCCTTTTCAAGGCCGATGTCGCGGTAGCGGTTGAATTCTTCCGGTGTGACATAACGCTCCACCGGCAGGTGGTTCGGGGTAGGGCGCAGGTACTGGCCAAGGGTCAGGATATCAACGCCGATGGCGCGCAGATCATCCATGGTTTTCAGGATCTCTTCCTCGGTTTCACCCAGTCCGAGCATCAGGCTGGTCTTGGTGAGGACGTCCGGGCGGTATTGCTTGGCATGGGCCAGTACGCTGAGTGTCTTTTCATAGCCGGCACGGGGATCACGCACGCGGCTGGTAAGGCGTTTGACGGTTTCCACGTTCTGGGCGAAGACATCGAGCCCGGAATCTACCACCTTTTCCACGTCCGACATCACCGCATCAAAATCCGGGGTCAGGGCCTCGACGGCTACTTCCGGAGTGCGCTGCTTGATGGCGGAAACACAGGCCGCGTAATGAGCAGCGCCGCCGTCGTCCAGGTCGTCCCGGTCCACGGAGGTCAGTACAATGTAGCGCAGACCCATCAGTTCCACCGACTTGGCGGTGTTCTCCGGCTCTTCATGATCCAGCCAGCCCTTGGGGTTGCCCGTATCCACCGCGCAGAAACGGCAGGCGCGGGTACATACTGAGCCCATCACCATGATGGTGGCGGTACCATTGGTCCAGCATTCGCCAATATTAGGGCAATGGGATTCCTGGCAAACAGTGCTCAGACGGTGCTCACTGACGTTCTTGCGAACGGCGTCGTAGCGCTCTCCGCCGGGCATGCGGGCCCTCAGCCATTTGGGTTTGCGTTCAACGGCCGGCGTATCCTTGTGCCCGGATTGCTTGATTCCATCCTTAATGGCTGAAAAGCCATGCTCGTTGCGGAACTTGGAACCACTGGTGATACGGGGCTTCGCGCTGTCGCTCATTGCAACCGGACTCTCATGAAAACTTGGGGTAGCCCTAAAGGGTAATGCCCGGGAAGGGGAGATACAAGGCAGGTACGAACAATCACGGGGGTAACCGGGCCCGACATTCGTCGAACCCGGTAGGGGACGTCAACGTCCGGCTTTGTCCAATGCCTGGGTAATATCGGCGATGATATCGTCAACGTGTTCAATGCCGATGGACAATCGCACCAGGTCTTCGCTCACACCCGCGCTTTTGAGTTCCTCTGGGTTAAGCTGGCGGTGAGTGGTGGTGGCGGGGTGGCACGCCAGGGACTTGGCGTCGCCGATGTTCACCAGGCGGTAGATCAGCTCCAGCGCGTCGATAAACCTGGCTCCTGCCTCGCGGCCGCCCTTGATGCCGAAGCTCAGGATACCGGAGGCCTTGCCGCCGCAGATCTTCTCGCAGGTTGCCTTGTAGGGGCTGTTGGCCAGGGCCGCGTAGTTTACCCACTCCACAGAGGGGTGATTCTGCAGGAAGTTAGCAACTTTCTCCGCGTTCTCGCAATGGCGTTCCATGCGGAGCGCAAGAGTTTCCAGGCCCTGCATGATCAGGAACGCATTAAACGGCGCCAGGGCGGCCCCGGTATTGCGCAGTGGCACCACGCGGCAGCGACCGATAAAGGCCGCAGCGCCGAGGGCTTCGGTATAGACCACACCGTGATAGGACGGGTCCGGCTCGTTCAGCATCGGGAACTTGGCGGCACTGGCTTTCCAGTCAAACTTGCCGGAATCCACCACAACGCCCGCCACTGTTGTGCCATGGCCGCCAATGTACTTGGTGAGGGAATGAATCACGATATCCGCACCATGATCGAAGGGACGGCACAGGAAGGGGGTGGCAACAGTATTATCCACGATCAGCGGAATGCCGTGTTTATGGGCGATGTCGGCCCAGCGCTGGATGTCCACGACGTTGCCGGCCGGATTGCCAATGGATTCGCAAAACAGGGCGCGGGTGTTGTCATCAATGGCGTTTTCCACAGCTTCGAAATCGTCGTGTTGCACCATGCGGCAGTCAATGCCCTGGTTCGGCAGGGAATGGGCAAACAGATTGTAAGTGCCGCCGTAGAGCTGCCCGGTGCTGACAATGTTGTTGCCCACCCTGCAGATGGTTTGCAGAGCATAGGTGATGGCCGCCATGCCGGAAGCCACAGCCAGGGCTCCCACACCACCTTCCAGCTCCGCCATTCGCTCTTCCAGAACGGCGTTGGTCGGATTCATGATGCGGGTATAGATGTTGCCCTGTACCTTCAGGTCAAACAGATCGGCGCCGTGCTGGGTGTCATCGAAGGTGTAGGAGGTGGTCTGATAAATCGGTGTGGTTGCGGCCCGGGTTGTGGGGTCGCTCTTGAAGCCCGCGTGAAGGGCCAGAGTTTCCGGTTTCATATCAACGGTCCTTGCTGTTGCATGTCTGTTATATGTTTCGACAAGGGAGTATGCCACACCGAATGGAACCGGAGCAGGGCTTCTGGCGTGAAATGAGTACCGTCAGTATCTGATGATCATTATGATTATGGTGTTGTAGGAAGTGCCGGGACCACGCCGGTGTTCACTCATTGAAGAGAGAGTCTCTATGAATACGAAAACGATTCGTTCCACTGTAATTGCTACTGGCATTGTTTTGGCTGGCAGTCTGTCGACGATGCCCGTTTGGGCCCAGTCTGAAGCTGCAGACAATGCCCGGCAGGCTGCGGAAATGTCTGAGAAAGGCAAAGGCAAGGCTCGCGAAGCCAAAGAGAAGGCGAAAGAAGCCCGGAACAAGGGCAAGGATAAAGCCGAAGAAATGCGCGAGCGCTCTGAGGAAGACGCAGAGGATGCGCGGGATCGTGCGGAAGACGAGGCTGAAAAGGCGCGGGAGCGTGCTGAAGACGAGGCCGAGCGCAATCGGGAGCGTGCCGAAGACGAAGCTGAGCGGAATCGTGAGCGGGCGGAAGACGAAGCCGAGCGTAATCGTGAGCGTGCTGAGGACGAAGCTGAACGTGCCCGCGAGCGCGCCGAAGAGGCGGAAGAAAGGGGCGAGAATGCCCGGGAGCAGGTAGAGGCTTCCAATCGGGATAATGAAAACCGCAAGGCTGACCCAGCATCAAAAGGAAGTGAAATGGGACAAGAGAAGAAGAAAGAGAACGCCAAAGCCTGGTGGAATATCTGGGACTGAGTCAGGATAGTTCCTGAACTCGGAAAGGTCGGAGCAATGTTTAATCCGGCCTGCTCAACAGCGGGGTGCTAGTGCCCCGCTGTCCTGGAAGCCAACGCAATCAAGACAATGCCCAGCCCTGCCTCATAGAGTTCTGTACTCGTCTTTGTCCGGGAAGACTGTGTCATAGCACCAAGTAAATATGAACGCATAAACGAGATAAAACACCACGAAAGCGACGTCGACGATCAGCGCTTCAATGATTCCTATCCCCATCCACCAGGCAATCAGTGGCAGTAGGGTGACCATGAGTCCAACCTCGAAAGTCACGGCGTGGAACAACCTCATTTTAAGAGACTTCCGGGTAGACCCGGTCAATCGTCTCAATCCGTGATCAAACCCGATATTGAAGAAATAGTTCCATGCGGTTGCTACGGTTGCGCAGATAACGCCGAGAATGCCTGTTCTTTCCAGATCAAAGCCAAAGGTTATGACTGCCAGAGGAACGGAGAGAACAAGGCCAATCGCCTCGAAAGAAATGGCCTGACGGATTCTGTCTTTGGTGGTTCTCATGATGTCGGAAAATTTCACTGCGGGTCGTCCCGCGTTCAATTCCCGGGAAGGGTGGGGTCGTCCCCAACAAAGAAAAGGGTCGCGACGTGAGTCGTGACCCTTTTGAATCTTGGTAGCAAGGGGCGGAGTCGAACCGCCGACCCCAGCATTATGAGTGCTGTGCTCTAACCAACTGAGCTACCTTGCCATTTCGCTTTGGGCATCGCCCCAAACGAGGCGCGTATTTTCAGTATTTGGGCGCGTTCTGTCAAGGCTTGAGGCCCGTTTTTTCCTGAAAAGTTACACGTTGAAGCGGAAGTGGATGACATCGCCGTCCTGGACGATGTAATCCTTGCCTTCCAGTCGCCATTTACCGGCATCCTTGGCGCCGGCTTCGCCGTTGTATTGCACGAAGTCGTCGTAGCTGACCACTTCGGCGCGGATAAAGCCGCGTTCGAAGTCGGTGTGGATGACAGCGGCGGCCTGAGGGGCTGTAGCGCCGATTCTGACGGTCCAGGCGCGTACTTCCTTCACGCCAGCGGTAAAGTAGGTCTGCAGGCCGAGGAGGCTGTATCCGGCACGAATGACGCGGTCCAGGCCGGGCTCTTCCATGCCCATCTCGTCGAGGAACATGGCTTTCTCATCGTCTTCCAGCTCGGAGATTTCGGCTTCCAGCTTGTTGCAGATGGGGACCACCACGGCGTTTTCCGATTCGGCGATTGCCCTGACGGTATCCAGGTGCGGGTTGTTCTCGAAGCCGTCCTCGTTGACGTTGGCGATGTACATGGTCGGCTTGACGGTCAGCAGGCACAGTTCCCGGATCAGGGCCATCTGGTCCTTGTCGAGGTTCATGCTGCGTACGGGCTTGCCTTCGTTCAGTACTGGCAGCAGTTTTTCGAACATCTCAAGCTGAGCCTTGGCTTCCTTGTCACCACTCTTGGCTACGCGCTGAACGCGTTTGATGGCCTTTTCCACGGTTTCCAGGTCGGCCAGAGCCAGTTCGGTGTTGATGACGTCGATGTCGGAGGCCGGATCAATCTTGTTGGCCACGTGGATGACATTGCCGTCCTCAAAGCAACGGACTACATGAGCGATGGCGTCGGTCTGGCGGATGTTGGCCAGAAACTGGTTGCCCAGGCCTTCACCCTTGGAGGCGCCGGCGACCAGGCCGGCGATATCCACAAACTCCATGGTGGTGGGTACCACTCGCTCCGGCTTGACGATCTCGGCCAGCTTGGTGAGGCGTGGGTCGGGCATGGCGACAACGCCGGCGTTGGGCTCGATGGTGCAGAACGGGAAGTTTTCCGCGCCAATGCCTGATTTGGTCAGTGCGTTGAACAGGGTGGATTTGCCGACGTTGGGAAGGCCGACGATGCCGCAGTTAAATCCCATGGAGTGCCTCTGCTGGTGCTGGAAAATTTGGGGCGGATTATACCGGTGTATGGTGGTGTAAGCGAGTAAGGGGAAATTTGGAGCCAGGTGTCGGATTACGCTTTGCTAATCCGACCTACGTAGGGGGAGGATAATCGTAGGTTGGATTAGCCGCATGCGTAATCCAACATGGCCGGCTCAGGGATTCGGTTTGAAACTGTGCAAGCGGTTCATGGCGGCGGGAAGTTTGCCGCTGGCGGCGTCCGGAAGCACGCGCATGATTTCGTCGATCACCGCGTTCAGCTCTTCGGTTTCCTGTTTGCCAAGGCGGCCGAGCACATAGCCGGTAACTTTGCGGCTGTCGCCAGGGTGGCCGATGCCGACTCGCAGTCTCAGGAAGTCGTTGGTGCCCAGATGGGCAATGGTGTCCCGCAGGCCGTTATGTCCGCCGTGTCCGCCGCCTTTCTTGAGCTTGGCGGTGCCGGGGGGGATGTCGAGTTCGTCGTGGGCGACGAGGATCTGTTGGGGCTGAATCTTGAAGAAATCCGCCAGTGCCTTGATGGCCAGGCCGCTGCGGTTCATAAAGGTGGTGGGATTCAGCAAGTGCAGGTCGAGACCCTGCCACTGGATGCGGGCGTAAAGCCCGTGGTATTTACGTTCGGGGCGGAGCGTCTGACCCGCAGCGCGGGCCAGAGCTTCGACGAACAGGGCGCCGGCATTATGGCGGGTATTCTCGTAGTCAGGTCCGGGATTTCCCAGACCAACCACCATGAGGATATCCTGTGCCATCCGCCGTTGCCCTCGTCAGTACAGGAGTGGTTACTCCTTGCTTTCGCCTTCTTCGCCTTCTTCACCTTCTTCGGTGTCATCAACCTTGGCGCCGCGCGGCTTGTGGATAGCCACAACAGGAAGGTCGTGATCTTCGCCCTGGAGCAGGGCGGCAACACGAACGCCTTCCGGCAGTTTCAGGTCGCTCAGGTGGACAACCTTGTCCATGTCCACTTCAGCCATATCGACTTCGATGAACTCAGGCAGGTTCTGCGGCAGACAGATCACTTCTACTTCAGTGATCTGGTGGTTGGCAACGCCGCCCTGAAGTTTGATGGCCGGTGCGCTGTCTTCGTTGATGAAGTGCAGCGGTACGTTGACGTGGATTTCGTGATCCTTGTCAACGCGCAGGAAGTCGGCGTGAGTCAGCAGCGGCTTGTACGGGTGACGCTGCAGATCCTTCAGGATAACGCTCTCTTTCTTGCCATCGAGTTCGATGGTCAGGACGTGAGAGAAGAAGGCCTCGTTCTCCAGAGCTTTTTTCAGCTCGTTGTGCCAGATGGCAATCGGAGTGGCTTCCTTGTTACCACCATAAACGATGGCCGGGATTTTACGCTCCTCACGACGCAGGCGGCGGCTCGCACCTCTCCCCTGATCGCCACGAGGAAATGCTTCGATAACAAATTCCTGGGACATGATATGTACCTCAATCGTCACCTGAACTGCCCGCGACCAGGCGTGTGAACAGGCGATATTTTTAAATAGCCGTTGAAACTTTTCTCCGGCTGACTAAAAGAGTCGGGAGCCTTGAAAGGCTCCCGACTCAAATGCTGTTTCAGCGTATTGTAACCAGCTGAATGGCCTGAATATCTCCGGATTTTCCGGGTCAGGCGTTCTCGAACATGGCGCTGATGGACTCTTCGTTGCTCACGCGACGAATGGACTCCGCGAGCAGGCCCGCCATTCCGAGGATGCGGATTCTATCACAATTCCTTGCTTTGTCACCCAGCGGGATCGTGTCGCAGACCACCAGTTCGTCCAGTTGGGAGGCGTTGATGTTTTCAATGGCCGGGCCTGAGAGAACGGGGTGGGTGATGTAGGCAACCACTTTCGCTGCGCCATGCTCTTTCAGGGCATTGGCAGCCTTGCAAAGGGTGCCAGCGGTATCGATGATGTCGTCCACCAGGATGCAGGTCTTGTCTTTGACATCACCGATGATGTGCATGACCTGGGAGACGTTGGCCTTCGGGCGACGCTTGTCAATGATGGCCAGGTCGGCGTCGTCCAGTCGCTTGGCGACGGCGCGGGCGCGAACAACGCCGCCGACGTCCGGAGAGACAACGACAAAGTTTTCAAAGCGCTGTTTCTCGATGTCTTCCAGCATGACTGGAGTGGCGTAGATGTTGTCTACCGGGATATCGAAGAAGCCCTGAATCTGGTCTGCGTGCAGGTCAACGGTCAGTACACGATCCACGCCGATGCTGGAAATCATGTCTGCCACAACCTTGGCGCTGATGGCTACCCGCGTTGAGCGAACGCGACGATCCTGGCGGGCGTACCCGTAATAGGGAATGACCGCGGTGATGCGTGTTGCGGAAGCACGGCGAAGTGCGTCGGCCATCACGATCAGTTCCATCAGGTTGTCGTTGGTGGGGAAGCAGGTGGGCTGGATGATGAAAACATCATGGCCTCGGACATTCTCATCGATCTCAACGGTGGTTTCACCATCGCTGAAGCGGCCTACAGTGGCCTGACCCATTGGAATATGGAGTTTCTGGGCAATAGCTTTGGCAAGGTCGGGATTGGCGTTGCCAGCAAAAATCATCAGTTTGGACACGATGGCATCCTTCACGGTATCGGCGTTTGATTCAGAAGAAGCAGGAGAAAGGTGGCTGGGGTGGCAGGATTCGAACCTGCGCATGACGGGATCAAAACCCGTTGCCTTACCACTTGGCGACACCCCAGTATCGTGCTTTTTTGGCATCATTTCAGCTCTGTCAGCTTTTTGTGAAGTGGTGAAATGTTCACCCCTTGAGCTACGAACCCCGTGATGCCGGAGGGTTTGCTTTCCCAGATAATCCGGGCTGCGGATTCTGTCGGGAAACGTCCAAATATGCAAGCCCCGGTTCCGGTTAATCTTGCAGGTCCGAATTGTGAAAGCCATTTCAGGCCTTGGTTAACCTCCGGATACAGTTTGCGAACTACATCCTCACAGTCGTTTCGGTACCTCGAGGCGTCTCCCTCAAAAGCGGGCGCTATTTTGATTCTAGGGGTGTTCCTTGTCAACCCTTGCTCGGAAAAAATCTTTCCTGTGTTTATATCGCAGGCGGGTTTAAGAACCAAAAACCAGTCTTCGGGCGGGTTGGCCGGGGTCAGGCGTTCACCGACGCCTTCGCCCCAGGCAGCGTGACCACGAACAAACACCGGTACGTCAGCACCCAGTTGCAGGCCCAGTTCCGCGAGTTGGTCCAGCGTCAACCCCAGTTGCCAGTAATGATTCAGGCCCAGCAGGACGGTCGCTGCATTGGAGCTGCCGCCACCAAGGCCTCCCCCCATGGGCAGGCGCTTATCGACGGACAGGATGACGCCTGGCAGCTTCTGGTTCCGGGTGCTGGCCAACAGTCGGGCGGCACGGAGGATCAGGTTGTCGTCGTCCGCGACGCCGGGTATGGAGGGCTCAAGGTGGATGTCATGATGGCCGTCCTTCGCTGGCCGGAAGGTGATGTCGTCGCCATAGTCCAGGAACTGGAACAGCGTCTGCAGCTCGTGATAACCGTCTGGCCTGCGCCCCACAATATGCAGGCAAAGATTGAGCTTCGCAGGGGAGGGAAGGGTAAAGGCGTTCACCGGGTCGGGTCCGTTGTTTCGTTCCACTGGACGACAACCACTCTGACTCGCTTGTCTTCCTTTACCGCGGTTATGCGTGCCGGCAGTGGGGGGTACCCTGATATAAACGGTTGCCAGCGGTCGTAGCGGATCTCCCAGCCCTGCTGGCGAATCATCGCCAGTTGGTTTTCGTCGTTAAACAGCAGGCGGAAATCGCCGTCGGGTCCGGGCAGTCCGCGAATCCACCACACCAGGCTGTTGAGTGGGAGTTGCCAACCCGTGGCTGCCGCTATCAGGGCTTCCGGGTCCCCTGAGCGATAGGTCTCGCCATCGGGCAAGGTCAGCGAGATAAAGCCGGGAACGCCCTGCAGGCTGGTTCTGCCCATGCCAAGGAAGGATGACGACAGTTCCAGGTCGTAGGAGTCCCGTTCCTGGATCCAATGGTTGATAATGGCGGTCCCGCTGTCGGACGGTTGTTTCACGGCGAGCTTGCCGCTTAGCTCCCAGGACTGGAAATTTTTCAGGCGCTCGCTGCGCTCGCTCCAGTCAGCCGGTGGCTGGTCCGTCAGGCCTTCCGGTAGGGGGTCCAGCTGGATTGAAGTGCAGGCGCCCAGCGCCAGGGCGCAGGTGGCTGCCAGCAGCAGTCTGAGGCTGAAAAAAATCAAGGTGCCTGATCTCCTGTCAGTCGCTCAATGGTCTCGATGAGGATCGGATGATCAGGGTCAGCATCAATACCTTCTTTCCAGATGATGCGCGCCTGGTCCCGTGCGCCAGTGGACCACAGCGCCTCACCGTAGTGAGCGGATACCTCGGGGTCAGGGTAGGCGGCCCAGGCCTCTGACAGGTAAGCCAGCGCCTCCCGCTGTTGTCCCTGGAGGTAGAGAACCCAGCCCATGCTATCCAGGATGGCCGGGTTCTCGGGGTCGAGCGCCAGTGCACGCTCTATATAGGTTTGTGCCTCATCCAGGCGCTCGCGCTGGGTGGTAAGGATGTAGCCCAGCGCATTCAGGGCCACAGCATTCTCCGGCTCTTCGTCGACTATCTGTCGCAGGTCTTCTTCTGCCTGCTCTGCTGATCCCATGCTATCGAACAGCATGGCGCGGGCGTAGCGAATCCGGATGTTCTCCGGGAATGACGCCAGCGCTTCGGTGGCGGCATCTGCAGCGGCTTTTTCCTGTTCCTGATCGATCAGCAGGTTCACCTCAAGCAGCCAGAAGTTTTCAGCCTGATTCGGATTGGCCTCCCGCAGTTGGCGAATGTCGTCCAGTGCCGTGTCCAGTTCGCCCTGTTCGGCGAGGAGCGCACTGGCCCTGGCCAGTGCGGGAAAATAGTAGTTGCCTTCCTCCACGCTGCGATAATAACCGATAGCCTGTCGGGGCTTGTTTTCTTCGTCGGCGATCCGGCCCAGGTAATAATGGGCTTCACTGGTATGGTGACCCTGTTGGATCAGGCGGGTAAGGTCCTGTCTGGCCAGATCGATCTGGCCATTTTCCAGGGCGACCAGGGCATGGGACAGGCGCAGCCCGGGGGTGTTGGGGAAGCGCTGCATCAATCGGTTAAATTCATCCTGGGCAGCCTGTAGCTCACCCTCGCCAATCAGCATGCGGCCATAGAGCGTGCCCATCTGACGGTTGGCTGGGAAGCGGCGGGTATTCACAAGCAAGAAGTCCAGGGCTTCACGGCGTTCGCCGACTTGATATAGCAGGTCGCCCTTCAGGATGATGGCTGGCTGGAAGTGCGGCTCATCCTGCAGCAGCGCGTCCACCCGTGCCAGTGCCTCTCTGGGCTTGCCGGTTACCTTGAGCATCAGGGCAATGCTGTAGTTGAGCTCTGGTGTTTCAGGGTGGCGTTCTGCCATTTGTTCGTACAGGTTCAGAAGTTCTTCCTGCTGTTCCGGTGGCAGGTTGCCGGCCATGGCGGCAAGGCTGTCGAAATCTGCGTCGCCTCCCAGATCCATGATCCTTTCCATATGGTTCAGGGCGGATTGCAGCTCATTGCTCCTGATTGCCTGGATGGCTGATACCCGGTGCGCCTGGAGGTTGTCCGGGTCCACCTCCAGCCACAGGCTGGCGAGCTGTTGCTGGGCGTTGTCTCCGTTAAGGGACTGTGCGATGCGCATCGCCCGTTCAATAACCCCTTTGTCACGGGATTGTTTGGCGGCATTCAGGTAATTCACAAGGGTTACGTCATAGCGGCCCCGCTGGGCTGCGATCTCGGCGGACAAAAGCAGATAGAGTACTTCCGGCTCGAAATCGGCGTACTGGATTTCCTGTTTCCCGGCACCGGCCGGGGTATCCCCGGTGGATGCCTGTTCCCCGGTATTGGCCGAGTCGTCCGGTGTTCCGGTCAGTGAGGCGCAGCCAGTGAGTGACAGCCCAAGAAGGCAGGAAAGCAACAACGGTGCGGATCTATGCATGCAACATCCCGTATTCTGTATACAACGCATCTGAAACAGCCACCCCGAAATGGGTATGTGACCATGCAGTGCCGAGGCTCTATGATGGCACAAGCATTTGATATTGCCCAACCTGTCAGCACTTCCCGAACTCTCTTGGGTTTTGGGTGGCGGCTGGGGCGGCAGGTCGGTAAAATGTCGTTAATAGTCCGTACTCTGGCATAAGGTCACGCAAACCCGAAATGGCTCTGGTTACGCTGGGAATCAATCATCGCACCGCACCGGTCGAACTGCGCGAGCGCGTCGCGTTCACGCCTGAGCGTATGGCGGAGGCCTTTGCCGATCTGCGAGCAATGTGCGGCGCCAGCGAGGCGGCGATCCTGTCTACCTGCAATCGCACCGAACTGTACATCGCCGGTGATGATGACTGCGCGCCGGTGATACTGCGTTGGCTGGCCGGCTTCCACGACCTGGACGCCGCCGAACTGGAAGAGGTGCTGTATCTGCATCGTGACGGCGATGCCGTGCGTCATATGATGCGTGTTGCAGCTGGTCTCGATTCCATGGTGCTGGGCGAACCGCAGATATTCGGACAGTTGAAGGATGCCTATGCGCTCTCCCGGGAGCACGGCGCCACCGGCACGTTCCTGTCTCGCCTTTTCGAGCACACGTTCTCTGTCGCCAAACGGGTGCGTACCCAGACCGCCATTGGCGAGAATCCGGTATCGGTTGCCTACGCCGCAGTCAGCATGGCACACCACATTTTCGCGGACATGTCCCGCAACAAGGCGTTACTGATTGGGGCCGGCAAGACCATCGAACTGGTTGCCCGCCATCTTGCCGATGCAGGTGTGAAGGAATTCCTGGTTGCCAACCGTACACTGGAACGTGCTCAGGCACTGGCCGAGTCCCGGGGCGGCAAGGGTATTCTTCTGTCTGACATCCCCGAGCACCTCCAGGATGTAGACATTATCATTTCATCCACGGCCAGTCCGTTACCCATCCTGGGCAAGGGCGCCGTCGAGCGAGCCCTGAAAAAGCGCAAGCATCGACCCTATTTCATGGTGGATATTGCCGTGCCCAGGGATATTGAGCCGGAAGTGGCTTCCCTGGCGGATGTCTACCTGTACACTGTGGACGATCTGCGCCAGGTGATTGAAGAGAACATCCGTTCCCGCGAGGGTGCCGCCCGGGAAGCGGAAAACCTGGTGACCGATGGTGTTCAGGATTTCCTGAGCCAGTTACGGGCACTGGATGCGGTATCCACGCTTAAACAGTTCCGGCAGCGCGCCGAGATCCTGCGTGATACAGAAACCGAAAAGGCGCTGCGGGCCCTGCGCAACGGTGGTGATCCTGAAACCGTATTGCGAAGCCTCGCCCGTGGCCTCACCAACAAATTCCTCCACGAACCTTCCATCCAGGTTCGCAAGGCGACAACCGAAGGTCGCAGTGAAGTGACCGAGTGGCTGAGGGAGTTGCATCGGCTTGATGCCCAGGACGACGACGCCACCACCCCGGAAAAACTATGAAACCATCGATCCAGAACCGCCTCGAGCAATTGTCAGATCGCTTCGAGGAAGTCAGTGCGTTATTGAGCGATTCCAGTGTTATATCCAATCAGGACAAATTCCGTGATCTTTCCCGGGAGTTTGCCGAGATCGAACCGATTGTTCATTGCTTTCAGGCCTGGAAAAAATCTCTGGCCGATATTGATGATGCCCGTGAACTGGCCCGTGATGGCGACGTCGATATGCGGGAGATGGCCGAGGAAGAGCTGACGCTGGCCGAGCAGAAAACGGATGAGCTGGACGAAGAGCTCCAGCGTCTGATGCTGCCGAAAGACCCCAACGACGGCAAAAACGTATTTCTTGAAATTCGTGCCGGTACTGGTGGCGATGAAGCCGCCATTTTTGCCGGGGACCTGTTCCGGATGTACCTGCGTTACGCCGAGCGCCATCGCTGGCAGGTGGAAGTCATCAGCGAGAATGAAGGTGAACACGGCGGCTATAAAGAAATAATTGCCCGGGTGGCGGGCGCCGGTGTCTACGGTGCCCTGAAGTTCGAGTCCGGGGCGCATCGGGTTCAGCGGGTACCGGAAACTGAGTCCCAAGGGCGCATCCATACTTCAGCCTGCACCGTGGCGGTGATACCGGAGGCGGACGAAGCGGAAGCGATCGAGATCAACAAGGCAGACCTGCGGGTGGATACCTTTCGTGCCTCCGGGGCCGGTGGTCAGCACGTTAACAAGACCGATTCAGCCATTCGCCTCACCCATTTGCCAACGGGGATTGTGGTGGAGTGCCAGGAAGAACGCTCCCAGCATAAGAACCGCGCCAAGGCGATGAGCCTGCTGGCGTCGCGACTGCAGAATGCGGAAACCGAGCGCCAACAGAAATCCATGGCCGAAACCCGCAAGAGCCTGGTGGGCAGTGGTGATCGGTCCGAGCGTATCCGCACCTACAATTTCCCTCAGGGCCGGGTGACCGATCACCGTATCAATCTGACATTGTACAAGCTCGATGAGGTCATCTCTGGTGACCTCGACGCGGTGGTGATTCCGTTGCAGCAGGAACACCAGGCTGAACTGCTCGCATCTCTCTCTGATGAGTGAGTCATCGCTTACCTGTGATGCCATGCTGCGGAAAGCGACCATCGCCATTGCGGGGGAGTCTCCGCGGCTGGATGCCGAGTTGTTGCTCAGCTATGTCACCGGGCTGTCCCGCACCAGTTTTCGTGCCTGGCCGGAACGGCAGGTCACGGCCACCGAGGCACGGCGCTTCGAGGCGCTGGTCCAGCAGCGTGCCAGTGGACATCCGGTAGCCCATCTTCTTGGCGAACAGGAGTTCTGGTCCCTTCCTTTAAAGGTGAATGCTTCTACCCTGATTCCCCGACCGGATACTGAGTGTCTGGTGGAAGCCGCTTTGGGACTACCGGTGCCGGATAACGCCCGTGTGCTGGATCTGGGCACGGGAACCGGTGCACTTGCCCTGGCGTTGGTCAGCGAACGGCATTGCTGGCAGGTGCTGGCGTGCGATACCGTTGCATCGGCTGTGGAGCTTGCCACCGAAAACGCCCGGCGACTGGGGTTGCCGGTCACCGTCGTGTTGAGCCATTGGTTTGATAGCCTTCCGGCAGGGCGTTTTGACCTGATTGTTTCCAATCCGCCCTACATTGCCAGTGGTGATCATCATCTGGGTGAGGGCGACGTGCGGTTTGAACCTGCGTCCGCGCTGGTTGCCGGTGAGGATGGTCTGGATGATATCCGGGCGATCGTGGCAGCCAGTACGGAGTGGCTGAATGCTGGTGGCTGGTTGGTGGTCGAACATGGTTTCGATCAGGGCGACGCCGTTCGCGCATTGTTCGGGCAAGCGGGCTTGGTTGCGGTGGAGACCCGCAGGGATTACGGCGACCGCGACCGCTTGACGCTTGGTCAACGGCCGGGCTGAATGGTCTGGACTATGGGTTTTCAAATGGGGGTGGGCGATGCTCAGCGATGAAGAATTGATGCGCTACAGCCGGCAGATTCTGATGCCGTCGTTCGATATCGCCGGTCAGGAGAAGTTGAAATCCGCTCGCGTACTGGTGGTGGGTGCCGGTGGTCTGGGATGTCCGGTGGCGCTCTATCTGGGTGCGGCCGGGGTCGGTCATCTCACTCTGGTGGATGATGATGCCATCGAAGTGGCCAATCTTCAGCGCCAGATTGCGTTCAGTCAGGATCAGTTGGGGGATGGCAAGGCTGCGAGCCTGGCAGACCGGGTTCGCCGGATCAATCCGCTGGTGTCGGTGGAAGCAATCGACCGCCGTCTGGAGAGTGATGGGCTGGTTCGTCAAGTGGGTGAGGCGAGTCTGGTAGTGGATTGCACGGATAATTTCAATACCCGTTTTGCCCTCAACCGGGCCTGTGTCGCCGCCAGGGTGCCACTGGTATCCGGTGCGGCGATTCGCGGTGAGGGGCAGTTGTCGGTCTATGATTCCCGCGATCCGGAGAGCCCCTGTTATCACTGTTTGTATCCGGAGCAGGGGAATGAGGATCTGTCCTGTTCGGAGGCCGGTGTTATCGGGCCCTTGGTGGGAATGATCGGGGCCAGTCAGGCGATGGAGGCGGTGAAGGTGATTTCCGGGGTTGGTAAGCCTTTGATTGGGCGGTTGTTGATTCTGGATGCCTGGCGGATGGAGTGGCGGGAGATGAAGTTGGCGCGGGATCCTGGTTGTCCTGTTTGTTCTGACCGTTGATATTTGGATTCTGGAGTAGGCCGTAGCCGTCAGCCAACCACTGCCCAAAACACGCCGTGAATACGTCCTTGTAGGCTCCGCTCCGCCATCCATGGCTCCGCAGGGTTTTGGGCAGTGGTTGGCTGACGGCTACTCTCAGCTTCAGAGTTAGCCTTTTAATGCCTGAAACTTTGCAATCGCTTCCTTTCTGCTTTCCTTCAGATCCACAATCGGTCGCGGATACCCTTTCGGAATAACTCCCCCCTTACCGGGATTATGGATGCGTTTGTCATCCAGCTTTCGCAGTTCCGGCACCCATTTGCGAATAAACTCCCCCTTTGGATCAAACCGCTCGCTCTGGGTCACCGGGTTGAATACCCGGAAATAGGGGGCGGCGTCGGTGCCGGTGGAGGCGCTCCATTGCCAGCCGCCGTTGTTGGAGGCCAGGAAGCCGTCCACCAGTCTGGACATGAAGTAAGCCTCGCCCAGGCGCCAGTCGATGAACAGGTTTTTGGTCAGGAACATGGCGGTGACCATGCGCAGGCGGTTGTGCATCCAGCCGGTGTGGTTGAGCTGGCGCATGGCGGCGTCGACGATGGGGATGCCGGTGTGGCCGGTTTTCCAGGCTTCGAAGTGTTCCCCCGGGGTGTTCCAGCTGAGGTTTTCGGTTTCGGGTTTGAATGCGCGGTGCATGCTGACCCTTGGGTAGTGGTAGAGGATGTGGATGTAGAAGTCCCGCCAGGCGATTTCGTTGATCCAGGTGTTCAGGCCTTCCTGATTACCTGCTTCGCCTTGGGCTTGGTGGACGGCGATCAGGCACTGGCGCCCGGACAATACGCCGTTGGCGAGGTACGGGGATAACTGGCTGGTGCCGTCGATGGTGGGGAAGTCCCGTTGTTCCCTGTAGTTGCCCGCCGTTTCGCGGAGGAAGGTTTCGAGCTGGTCGTGGGCGGCGTTCTCGCCAGTGTCGACCACGGCCGGTGGAGCGTTATCAAAGCCTGCCGGAATAGAATCGAGTTGCTCGGGTTGAACCGCATCGCCCTGCGGGGCAGGAACCGGGAATACAGTCGGTCGGGTTTCTTCGATCCAGGTGCGCCAGCGTCGGGAGAAGGGGGTAAAAACCGAGTAGGGTTCCTGCTGTTGGGTCAGGATGGTGCCAACCGGGGCTACGGTCTGGTCCCGGTATTTGTTCACCTTGATGTTGAGGGCGGAGAGCTGTTCCCTAACCGACTTGTCTCGCCGACGCTCGTTGATGCCGTATTCTTCGTTGAAGTGCACCGTGGTTATGTTGTTTTCGCGGCAGTGACGGGTCAGCGAGTCGATGCCGTCGCTGAAATGATGGGCTTCGAGGAAGGTCAGGGGGATGCCGAGCTTCGCAAGGTCTCTGGCCAGGGCGTTGGCATGGGCGATGACGAAGTGTACCCGGGCAGGGGACCAGTCGTGTTCCTGCCATTGCTGCGGTGTCACGATAAAGCAGGCTTTGACAGGCCCCTCCGCCTTGCAGGCTGTGGTCAGAGCCGGGTTGTCGGCCAGGCGGAGGTCGTTGCGGAACCAGACGAGTTGGGTCATCAAACTTCCTGTTGCGGGTTGCTGACAGAGCGGGTAAGGGTAATTACCATCGCCATGAACGAGTAAATAGCATCATCAGGATATTCGCTGGAAGGCATTGATTGGATTATAGTTAAGACTGTTTTACCGTCAGACCGTTCAGGATGCCAATGGCCGATAATAACGAAGAATCCGCGCAGCCGCGCGATGGGGCCTGGGCTCACCCCTATAGCCTGGAATCCGGGCAGACCCAGTTTCATGAACTCAGTCAGACGCGCCTTTGGGTTACCCGGCTTGATCTTGAATGGCAGATTCGGTCGGAAACCGTCAAAGCGGACGTCGATCCCATGCGTTGGACCGAACAGACCAGTCACGTGCTGCCGGGCACTGAGGTTCCCCTGCAGCGTTTCGTGAAGCCGGATGACAGTAATGAGGTGGTCTTTCTTCCCGCGCTGGCGAATCTCCCCACCGTAATCCGCCCCTATCAGCCGCTGACAATCCCCGCTGGTGGCGAGTGCATGATCTATGTCGGTACGGTGGTGTGGATGCAGGTCTGTGTTGGTCGTCGGCGCACACTACTGGCGGAACTGGCGTTGTCTGAGCCCTCGCAGACCTGGGTTGGGAAAAATACCATGGAAGGGGAGTTGTGCTATTCGGCACCCAGTTTTGCCCGTCTGGTTCTGGAAGCCGTGCCCAAGCGTCCCTGGCGGGCTATTACGCCGGTAAAAATCGTGAACCGTCGTACCGAACCGCTGTTGCTGGAGCGTTTCAGCCTGCCGACGCCTTTGTTATCACTGCATCAGAACGAGCGGGGGCAGCTCTGGACACCCGCTGTAACGGTCGTCTGTGAAACCGAAATGAATTCCGCCAGCCTGAACGTGGAACAGGCAGTGATTAAGGCTGCGGGCGCCTGCAAGCTGGTGTCGCCAGCGCGTGAGAAGGGCGGCCGCGGACGGCTGGTACGAACATTCGACAGGATGTTCGGATGAGCATGCGAGAGCCGATAATGGAGACGGTAGTTTGATCGAGGAAATGGAAAGCAGTCTTCAACAGGTGGTCAGTGGTTTGCCCTGGATGCAGTGGCTCAGCGCCGCGTTCCTGCTGATTTTGGGGATTTTTCTGGGATCCCTGGCGGCACGGAGCGTTTCCCGAGTCATGCAGACAAGGGCATCGCGACACCATACGGTCATGGTTCGCCGTCTGGTGTTCTATATTATCGTCGCTGTATTTGCCATGGCGGCGCTCCGGGAGGCGGGGTTCTCACTGGATGTTGTGCTGGGGGCTGCGGGTATCCTGACGGTGGCCATTGGTTTTGCTTCCCAGACCTCTGCGTCGAACATGATCAGTGGGCTTTTCCTGTTGGTGGAGCGTCCCTTTGAAATCGGCGATTATATTGAAGTGGATGCCACGCTGGGGGAGGTTGTCGGCATTGATATGCTCAGTGTGAAACTGAGAACCACCGATAATCTGTATGTGCGGATTCCCAATGAAACCCTGATCAAGACGCGGGTGGTGAATCGTTCCCGGTTTCCGATTCGTCGTCTCGACCTGGCGGTGGGTATTGCCTACGCTGAAGATGTGGAAAAGGTTGAAGCGCTGCTTCTGGAGTTGGCCGAGCGAAATCCGGCCTGTCTGGAGGAGCCACGACCGTTTGTACTGGTTACGTCATTTGGACCATCCTCTGTTGACCTGCAGTTTTCGTTTTGGGTACCGAAAGAGCAGGTACTGGAAAGCCGCAGTAGCATGATGGTGGACATCAAGAAGACACTGGATCGGAAAGGAATTGAGATTCCGTTTCCCCATACCAGTATTTATGCCGGAAGCCATTCCGCCCCCTTCCGGGTGGAACTGCTGCGACCGGAGAGATCGACCCAAAAGGAACTGCCAGATGCCGACAAAAACGGATAAGCCCGCAAAAACTGCCACGTACCCAACGCTTGAGGACAGGATCAATCTTGGCTGGCGGGAGTGGGTAGCGTTGCCCGATCTGGACATTCCCCGGCTCAAGGTGAAAGTGGACACGGGGGCACGTACCTCCTGCCTGCATACGTTTCGCACCGAGCCCTACACCGAGAATGGTGAGCGTCGGGTGCGTTTCTGGGTGCACCCGATCCAGAACAACCTTCATCAAGTAGTGGAGTGTGATGCGGCCGTTCTGGATGAGCGTACGGTGTCGGATTCCGGCGGACATCGCGAATCGCGTTTGGTGATTAGCACCCGGTTGGTCATTGGTGATGCGGTCTGGCCAATAGAAATGACGTTAACCAACCGGGATTCCATGCGGTTCCGGATGTTGCTGGGGCGTACCGCGATGTCAGGGCGTTCCGTTATATTTCCCGAAGCTTCCTATCTTGCCGGTGAACCGGCTATGAGGACGATCAAATGAAGATAGCGATTCTGTCGCGCAACCGTCACCTTTATTCCACTCGTCGTCTGGTTGAGGAGGGGATCAACCGGGGGCATGAGGTGCGGGTTATCGATTGCCTTCACTGCTCCATGAACATCACATCGTCCAACCCCCGGATTCACTACCATGAAGAGGTGCTGGAAAATTTCGACGTGGCGATACCGCGGATTGGTGCTTCGGTCACCTTCTACGGCACGGCGGTGTTGCGACAATTCGAGATGATGGGAGTGTTCCCCGTCAACGAATCCGTGGCCATTACCCGCTCCAGGGACAAGTTGCGTTCGTTGCAGTTGCTGGCCCGCAAAGGCGTTGGAATGCCCGTGACTGGCTTTGCCAACAAGCCGGACAACGTACCCGAATTGCTGAAGATGGTGGGCGGTGCTCCAGTGGTGATCAAGCTATTGCAAGGCACCCAGGGCATTGGCGTGGTGCTGGCCGAGACCCGCAAGGCTGCTGAGAGTGTGATTGAGGCCTTTATGGGTCTTAAGGCGGATATTCTGGTGCAGGAATTCATCAAGGAAGCTGGCGGTGCCGATATCCGCTGTTTCGTTATCGGTGACAAGGTCATTGCGGCTATGAAACGTCAGGGGGCGGAAGGGGAGTTTCGCTCCAACCTGCATCGGGGTGGTACCGCCTCACTGATTCGCATTACTCCGGAAGAACGTCGTACCGCGATCACTGCCGCCAAGGCCATGGGCCTGAACGTGGCAGGCGTGGATCTGTTGCGCTCCAGTCGCGGACCGCTGGTGATGGAGGTGAACTCGTCACCGGGGCTGGAAGGCATCGAGAATGCCACCGGCAAGAACGTCGCGGGCATGATTGTCAGCTGGATTGAGAAAAACCAGAAACCCTGGAAGACCCGCACCAAAGGGAGAGGTTGAGATGGCCAGAGCGCCATTTGTCATCGCCGGTACCGAGATCAAGGCCGGTACGCGTCAAACGGTGGAAGTACCAGTCGCCAAACTCTACACCCACACGCCTCTGCACATCCCGGTGGAGGTGGTTCATGGTCGGCGGGACGGACCGGTGTTGATGGTTTGTGGTGCCATCCATGGGGATGAAATCAACGGGGTGGAAATTGTTCGCCGGGTGCTGACCAATTCGGCGCTCAGACACCTACGCGGTACCCTGGTGGCCGTGCCCATTGTCAACATTTTCGGGTTCGTGCAACGCACCCGCTACCTGCCTGACCGGCGGGACCTGAACCGGTGTTTCCCGGGCAGTGAGAGCGGTTCCCTGGGGGGGGCGTATTGCCTATCTGTTGCGCACCCAGATCATGGAACATGTCACGCATATCATCGATCTGCACACCGGGGCGATTCACCGGTTCAACCTGCCGCAAATCCGCGCGGAGTTGAAGAACCCGGAAACCATCCGCATGGCGGAAGCCTTTGGGGCACCGATTATCATCAATGCCAGCCTGCGAGAGGGTAGCTTGCGGGCCTACGCGGATTCCCTGGATATTCCGGTTGTGACATTCGAGGGTGGAGAAGCCCTGAGATTTGATGATGTGGTGATCACCAGTGGTGTGAAAGGGGTTATCCGGGTAATGAGGGAGCTGGAAATGGTGCCCGCCAAGAAGGGCCCGAAAGCGCCAAGAAAGCGTTCTGAAACTGCCGCCAACTCCCTGTGGGTGCGGGCGGATATCGATGGCATCATGCGCCCTGTGGCTCACCTCGGACAAAAAGTCCGTAAGGGGCAGAAGCTGGCGATGGTGGCCGATCCGTTCGGGGAAACCGAAGCGGCGGTGTTGTCCCCGGTGTCCGGTATCGTGATCTGCGTGAACAACCTGCCGCTGGTGAATGAAGGCGAGGCGATCTACCACATCGCCCGCTTTGACGAGCTTGGCGAGGCTGAAAAAGCAATGGATTACTTTCGCAGTTCCTACGAAGCGGAGGTAACGGAGGCGGTAGTGCCCGTTCATCCGTGGGATGAATTGCAAAAGTAGTCGCTGCGGGGTTCAGGGGCAGCGCCGGAACAATGCCTAGGTCAGACCAGCGGTCCCGACCAGCTCATTGTCGTCGTCCATGAAGCTGCCCTGGATTTCGAGCACCTCGTTCAGGTTCAGAAGCAGGGCCTCTACACAGTTCGGGTCCAGCTTCTTCCCGGCTAGCTTTCTCAATTCCGCCACTGCCTCCTCAACGGCCCACGGCTCCTTGTACGGACGGCGACTGGTAAGTGCGTCATACACGTCGGAAACGGCCACGATGCGTGCTTCAAGCGGTATGTCTTCTCCGCTTAAGCCCTCCGGGTAACCGCTGCCATCCCAGGCTTCATGATGACTGCCAACGATGTTAAGCAGAATGTTCAGATGGGGGACGCCGCTCAATCCATAGTTGGTGATCAGCCGCTGTGCCAACTTGCGGCCGTTTTCTGCGTGTTCCTTCATTATCTCGAATTCCGCCTCGGTCAGCTTGCCGGGCTTGAGCAGAATGCTATCCGGTATGGTGATCTTGCCAATGTCGTGTAGTGGTGCAAACAGGTATACGTACTCGGAAAACTGATCGTCCCGTTCGTCGATCGATGCCATCTCACGGGCAATGGTTCGGGCGTAGCGGGACATCCGGTGCAGGTGACCGCCAGTTTCCGGATCCCGGGAAAAGGTCAGGTCCAGCGCGGACTTGACCGTGGACAGCAAGGTGCGCACGGTGCTGATGGAACTGAACAGCAGCAGCCCCACCAGTTCGCCGATCAGATCCAGGTATGAAAGGCAGTCGGGGTAAAAAGCGTTCTCGTGGCTGGTGTTGAAGAAGATGAACCCCAGCAGCTCTTCCTCGAACAGCAGTGGTAATGTATAGCTGCCCCGGTAGCCCGCCTGGTAGATTTTCATGGCGTGGATCTTGTGGCTGTCAGCGAACACCGACAGGTCCTGTTCCAGGCGGTAGGTGCCTTTCTCCGCCAGAACCTTGAGGGAGTGGCAGCGCTCCAGTTTGGCCTGGTAATGATTCAGCGGAGAGGTCTCTCCACTATAGATGAAGGTACGCACCAAGTCGGTGCCGCTGTCATAAAGTGCCACACTGATCCGGGTGATGAAGGGGTACTTCTCTTTGGTGACCCGGTGCAGGTGGACGAGCTTTTCTGCCAGCGAGGTTGCCTGGTTCAAGTGCAGCATGGCTTCGTGATTTTGCGGCATAGTGCGACCTCGGACAACTCTCCATCGTTGATGCAACGATCCCTATCCACGCTAACGGCGCGGAGTCTTCTTATAGATTAGCAGTCCCGATGGCGTTAGCACTGATTTTGTGTCCAGAATGATCAGTGGTTGTGTAGCGGTTTGATTACGCTCAAGATAGTCTTGGATAAGAAAACTTCTTGAGTGTGTTCAAATGGGGAAATTCAATGATCTGGGATCAGAGCTTTATTGAATTGGCGCCGTTACCCCGGGGCTTTCATCTGGTGACCAATGAGGTGCTGGCTCAGGCGCCAGATCCGCGGAACTGTGAGATGGGGCTGTTGCACCTGTTTATCCAGCACACCTCAGCGTCACTGGCGATCAATGAGAATGCTGACCCGGATGTGCGCGGAGACCTGGAGCGACACTTCAATTTTATGGTTCCGGAGTTGGCACCACACTACAAACACACCACCGAAGGGCCGGAGGACATGCCTGCCCATATCAAGAACGTGTTGATCGGTCCGTCACTGACCATCCCGGTAGCCAATGGCCATCTGGCCTTGGGGACCTGGCAGGGAATCTATCTGTGTGAGCACCGGGACCATGCCGGAGGTCGGCGCATTGTGGCAACGTTGCAGGGGCGGTGGTAGGACCGACCAGCTCAGGCCAGCTTACCCCTCGCCCGCTCCTGCTTCCAGTTCCACCAGCGCTTCATCAAGGTAATTGATCAACCGCTGCATGCCGGGCACGGTTTTGCGGCAGGCGACAATGCCGAACTCCATCTGGTCAACGTAGCTGGTCACGGTGATATTCAACGCCACGCCGTTGGTCACGATGGAAACTGGATAGTGGCCCTGCAGCTCGGCGCCGTTCCAGTACAGCGGCTTCCGTGGCCCGGGCACGTTGGAAATGGTCACGTTGAAGGGCGGCCGCAGGGTCTGGCTCGGAATCCCAAGCAACATGGGCAGGCCGATCGGCAGTGACATCAGGCTGGTGTACAGCATGATCTCGGTTTGGGTCATCGACGCCACTAACTCCTTGCCGTCCTTCATGGAACGCTGGATTTTCCGCAGGCGCTCGATCGGGTCCGGCTCGTTGGTGGCCAGGGAAGCGATTACCAGCGACACGGCATTGCCGTAGTCATCGGTATCCACGGGGCGTACCGACACCGGCACCAGCGCGGTGAGGGCCTGTTCCGGGAGTGCATTATGATCCTGCAGGTAGCGTCGCAGGGCGCTGGCGGTGATGGCCATGACAATATCGTTGAGGGTGGCGTCATAGTATTTCGCCAGCGTCTTGATGCGGGGCAGGCTATAGGCTTGCGCCACGAATCGGCGGGACTGGCTGATTCGTTGGTTGAGCATTGAGGCCGGGGCCTGGAACGGCGCCACCATGCCGTCCAGCTCACCCCGACGGACGCCGTCGTAGTACTTCTTGAGCCCCTTCAGGACCCCGGGAATGGCGCCGACCTGCGTTTGAACCTGCTCGACCACCGCACTTAGCGCGGCCAGGGAACTCCCGCCTACGGACATGGCCTTGGCACGGCGTGGCATCGGATTGGCCCAGGGCGGCAGCATGCCCCGTTTTTCCGGGTCCTCCGAGAGTGAGTTCTGCAGGATTTTAACCGCCGCGCCACCGTCCGCCAAGGCATGGTGGAGCTTGTGGTAGATGGCAAAGCGATTCTCATCCACGCCCTCCATGATATGGGCCTCCCACAGGGGGCGATCGCGGTGGGTGGGAGTGCTGTGCAGGCTGGATACCAGGGCGAACATCTCCCGGTACCGGCCGGGCTTGGGCACCGAGTAATGGCGAACGTGGTATTCCAGGTCGATGTCGCCTTCCTCGACCCAGTGGGGCAGTCCGCCCCGTGACAAAGGCCAGTGGAGTTTCTGGTTGAAGGGATAGACCACGGGCGCGGTTGACGAGGTGAGCTGCTCGCGCAGCCAGTCCTGATCGGCGCCCTCCGGGTAGTTGTACAGGTGCAGGCCACCCACATGCATGGGCATGTTGGAGCGCTCCGCGTAGAGAAATCCAGCGTCGTGGGAAGAAAGGCGTTTCATTGGCTATTCCTTGGTCAATTACTGCTCTTACGGTGCAGGTTGTTTTTCACGGTGCAGAAACGCCACGATAACGTCGGCCAGTTCCTCCGCCTCAGTGGCCAGCATGGCGTGGCTGCCACCGTGCACCTCATGGAGTTGGGCCCCCGGAATGCGTTTTTGCAGGTCGTGGGCGTGATGGGCCGCGATGATCAGGTCATTGGAGCCGGTAATGACCAGTGTAGGAGATTTGATGCGTTTCAGCCGGCGGCGGCTGTTAAACATCTGCAGGGCGAGGTATTGCCTCAGTACGGTCGACTTTGGCGTCTGCTCTTTGTTCCTGCGCTCCAGGAAGCCCTCGATTGCAGGTGTCGGGTTAGCCTTGGTGTCGCGGGAGAACAGCAGGTCCAGGAGGAACTCCTGCATGGTGCGGTCACGCTGTAACAGGTAGCTGAACCAGGCCTTTTGCTGCTCCCTGCTCAAGCCCCGGATGATGCCCGGCCTCGCCGTGGTGGACATCAGTATCAGGTGTCTTAGCCGTTCCGGATAACACAGGGCGAGCTCCTGGGCCACCATGCCGCCCATGGAGACCCCCAGCACGTGCGCCCGCTCGATGCCAAGCGTATCCAGTACCGCGATGGCATCCCGAGCCAGTGTACCAAGGGTATAGAGGCCGGGGTTGTCGCCGGAGCGCCCGGTGCCGCGATGATCTGTCAAAATCAGACGAAAATGAGGTGTCAGCCGGGATAGCAGGGACTCCGGCCACCAGGTACGATTGCCCTGCCACCCCATCAGCAGCAGCAGGGGCGGGCCGTCACCGCGGGTTTCGTAGTGGATGCTGATATTGCCGTTTGGTGCAAGTGGCATACGCTCTCCGTAGCGTTAAGTCGAGAGAGTGCTAGTGGATCAAGAGCATCACTGGAACAAAAGGTACCAATAGATCGGCAAATATGAGTTTAGGGCGGTTTTGCAAGCGTGTCTAAAATATAAGCATACTACATTTCATAATAATATTGCTCACAAATAGATTGTGCAAAATGTTAATGGGCGGCTGTGGCAAGGCTCGCGAACTTATTATATGTGGTACCGCCTTTCCGGACGTCCGACATTGCCGTAGGTGACTTCCGCGGTCAGTTCGCCCCTGCCAACCAGGAACTCCAGATAGCGGCGAGCGGTGGTCCGGGAGGCACCGATGGCATTGCCCAGTTCCTCGGCACTCCATTGCTGGCCGGCTGACAGCACCTCACGGATTTTATCCAGCGTGATACTGTCTATGCCCTTGGGGAGCCGTTCGTCGCGGGCCGGCTGATTATCCTCGCCCGAACTCCGGGGCAGCAAAGCATCCACTTCTCTCTGCGCCACTTGGACCAGGCCTGATAAGTGGCGAAGGTGGTCCCGGTATCGACTGACGGCTTCCTCCAGGCGTTCGAACACCAAAGGTTTGAGAATATAGTCGAAAACCCCGCCGCGTAGGGCGCTTCTCAGGGTTTCTACTTCCTTGGCGGCTGTGATGAGGATAACGTCACTACCACTGTCCTTTGCCCGGAGCTCACGGAGCAGTTCAAGTCCGTTGCCGTCGGGAAAATAGATATCCAGCAGGATCAGATGGGGCGCCATCACGTCGATCAGATCCCTTGCGTCTTCCAGGCTGTGGGCGATGCCACATAGCTCAACGTCGTTAAGGCGTTCGACAAATCGTCGCTGTATTTCTGCGATTTTTCGGTCATCTTCAACAATCAGAACGCGAATGGTGGTCAATGAGGGTCCCTCCCTTTGCTGGTTTTGGGTAGGTAGAGGGTGAAGCGGGAGCCTTTTCCGGGCAGGTCGTCAACGGTGACTGACCCTCCCCAGCGATTCAGGAATTGGCTTACCAGATGCAGGCCGTAGCCATGGGTATCACCTTTCTTTGTGCTCACGCCTTTTTCGAAAATCTTCTGGCGTGCGTCTTCGGGAATGCCCGGCCCCTGGTCTTCCACCTCGAAAATCAGTTCGTGTCCGAGGTCTGTCATGGATAATTGAACGAGCCCGCCTTCGCCTGCCCGCTGGCGGGTTGCTTCAAGGGCATTATCGATCAGGTTGCCGAGCACGCTGACCAGTTGATCTCGCGGCATATCGGCAGGTATGTCCGTCATCCGGCTTTCCGGATCGATGTGGAGGTGCAGGCCCATTTCCCGCGCCCGGTTGTACTTGCCCAACAGGCAGCCGGCAATGACGGGATCGGGCACCGCATCCAGCAACAGATGAATCAGCGCCTGGTGATCACTGACTTCGCTGCCGATCAGGTTCAGTGCGTCTTCATAGGCTTCGATCTGGATCAGGCCGGCAATGGTATGGAGCTTGTTGGAGTATTCATGGGTCTGACTTCGTAAGGTGTCAGCATACTGCTGTATCCGCGTGAGTTGCCGGCTGACCTGATCCACTTCGTCCCGAAGCCTGAAACTGGCAACCACGCCAATAATGTCCACGCCCTGGCGGACAGGTAAGCGGTTCACGATCATCTGACGGTTCCTCAGCCACACTTCCCGGTCAAAGTCCGGCGTGCCGGACTCAAGCACTGAAAGCAGGTCGCTCTCGGGCAAGATCTCGAGAATGGGGCGGCCTGCCAGAGGCGTATGCGGGTCCAGTCCCAAGGTTTCCAGGGCGGTCCGGTTCACGGTGGTGATAATGCCCTCGCGGTTGATGGCGATGATGCCCTCCCGGACCGACTGGAGTGTTGCGTCCCGCTCCTGGAACAGGCGTGCAATTTCTTCTGGCTCCAGCCCGAATATGGCACGCTTGAAGCGACTGGCGATCACTATGGCAATCAGTATGCTGATCAGTAGCGCCAGGCCGACAACACTGTAAAGCACAATACTGTATCGTTCGATGGTGGCGTTCACCTGATCCACGCCATAGCCGACGGACACAATGCCGATAATCTCGCCGCTATCCGGTTCAATCACCGGTGCCTTGCCACGCATGGAGTCGCCCAGACTACCTTCGGCCCTCGCCACGTAGGACTCACCATCGATCAGTGCGCGCCGGCCATCGTCACCGTCGTCGTCTGCCATGGAATGGCCAATCCGGTCGGCGGAGGGGTGCGCAAGGCGGATGGCCTGGTGGTCACCGATAACAATGAACAGGGCTTCGTTGGTGTGTGCCAGGCGCCTGGCCAACCGGTTGAGGGTTTCGATATCACGCTGGCGGATTCCCTCGATCACCGAGGGCGCGGCAGCAACGGTTTTCGCGACCATCAGCGCCCGCTGTCCGATTTCGTCAAACAGGGAGTCACTGAGGTAATAGCCGGCGAATACGCCAATCAGGGTGGTTTGCAGGGCACTGACCAACCCGAGGGAAAGGATCATTCGGGTTTTAAGTTTGGTTTTTCGGAGCACGTTATCAGCTGCGATTGGTTTGTTGTCGTTATCTCATCAGGTTAAATCACACGCCCTGTGATTGCCCGTAAATTTTATGAACTTAACGCCCATTAATTTCTTTAAAGGCTTTACGCTCAGAAACTTCAGGCGGAGTTGATTGCCCTCTAGTCTGTTTTTGCGAGTCTCCAGCCATCGGCATCTGCCCTGGAAGAGACCATAAAAACAAGAGTGAGGTGACAATCATGACTATCAAACGAACGCTTTCCCTCGTGGCGGCCGCCACCTTCAGCATGTCCGCGTTGGCCTGGCAGCCTTCCGGTAAGGTCGAATGCATTGCTCCTTCCGATCCTGGCGGTGGTTGGGATTTTACCTGTCGCAGTGCCGGCAATGTCCTCAGAGAGCTGGGCTTGATTGATGGCACAGTACAGACCGTGAATATGGCTGGCGCTGGTGGCGGGGTTGCCTTTGCCCACACCGTCAGCAAGCGGGCCGAGGATGACCAGCTTATTGTGGCCGCATCCACTGCCACCACTACACGGTTGGCCCAGAAGCAATTTCCCGGTCTGAATGCGGATATGGTGAACTGGGTTGGGGCATTGGGGGCCGACTACGGCGTGATTGCTGTGGGCAAAAACTCCGAGTACCAAAACCTGAATCAGCTTCTGGATGCCGTCAGGGAAAATCCCAAGTCGGTGAAATTCGCAGGCGGCAGTGCCCGTGGCGGCTGGGATCATCTCAAGGTACTGATCGCTGCTAAGGCCGCCGGTGCCGACCAGCTCCCGTCGATTCCCTATCTTTCCTACAACAACGGCGGCGAAGCCATGACCCAGGTGGTGGGCGGTCAGGTCGATGCCTTTACCGGTGATCTCTCCGAAGTCACCGGCTTTATGGCCTCCGGTGACCTCCGTGTGCTGGCGGTATTGGCGGATGAGCGTCTGTCGGGGGATTTCGCGCACATCCCAACCGCCAAAGAGCAGGGGGTTGATGCGGTAGGTCCGAACTGGCGTGGTTTCTACATGCCGAAGGGTGCCTCCCAGGAATCAAAGACCTACTGGGCTAATACGGTCGATACCCTGTACGCCAGCGAGGAATGGAAAAAGATCATGAAGGCCAATGGCCTGATTCCATTCCATCCACCGGCGGGCGAATTTGACAGCTTTGTTCGGCAGCAGGTGCAGGACATCGAAACTCTGTCTCGTGAGATAGGGCTGCTCAAATGACTGGCTTTGGTGATCGACTTTTGGGTCTTGGCTTAATGGTGCTGGCTGTGGCCTACGGCTGGGTTGCCCAGCAGTGGCCGGAACCGTTCGGAGGTGCCGAAACCGTGGGGCCGGAAACGTTCCCTACCATCCTTGCGGTGGTTCTGGTGGCCGGCGGCATCTATCTGATGATCAAGCCGGATCCCGATGCCCAGTGGCCGCTGGGTAAGTCCGCGCTGGAGCTTGTGGTGTCCCTGCTGGTTCTGGTGGTGTACGCCATGTTGCTGGAACCCCTGGGGTTTGTCATTTCGACAACCCTGGCAGTGGGCACCCTGAGCTGGCGCATGGGGGCTAATCCCCGAAGCGCATTTGTAACCGGGCTGATCAGTGCGGTGGTGGTGTTTGTGCTATTCAACTATGGCCTGTCACTGAACCTGCCCGCCGGTCTGCTGGAGGTGCATTGATGGAAACGCTCGGTTTTCTGATGGACGGCTTTGCGGTGGCTCTGACGCCGTACAACCTGATGTTTGCCCTGTTTGGCGCCTTTGCCGGTACCCTGATCGGTTGTATGCCGGGTCTTGGTCCCGCCAATGGTGTGGCCATTCTTATTCCCCTGGCGTTCACCCTGGGTCTGCCGCCAGAAACGGCCATGATTCTGCTGACTTCGGTGTACGCGGGGGCCATGTATGGCGGCCGCATATCCTCGATTCTGCTTAATATTCCCGGTGACGAGCCGGCGATGATGACTTGTCTTGATGGCTACCCCATGGCCCGCAAGGGCCGGGCGGCAGATGCGCTGGCGATCTCAGCCATCGCATCGTTTTCTGGCGGCCTGATCGGGACGGTTGGCTTGATCATGCTGGCCCCGG
>JAKLLS010000124.1 GCA_022014155.1 Marinobacter sp.
GTGGTGAAGACTTCGACATGAAGCTGATCGAATACCTTGCCGATCAGTTCAAGAAGGACAGCGGTATTGACCTGCGCGGTGACTCCCTGGCCATGCAGCGTCTGAAGGAAGCGGCCGAGAAGGCCAAGATCGAGCTGTCCAGCAGCCAGCAGACCGACGTCAACCTGCCGTACGTAACGGCGGATGCCAGCGGTCCCAAGCACATGAACGTGAAGGTAACCCGCGCCAAGCTTGAATCCCTGGTGGAAGAGTTGATCGAGCGCAGTCTTGCGCCTTGCCGCACCGCGCTGGACGATTCCGGTGTCAAGGTTGGCGATATCGACGAGGTAATTCTGGTCGGTGGTCAGACCCGTATGCCGCTGGTTCAGGAGAAGGTGAAGAACTTCTTCGGTAAGGAAGCCCGCAAGGACGTTAACCCGGACGAAGCTGTGGCCATGGGTGCTGCGATCCAGGCTGCCGTACTGTCTGGTGATGTGAAGGACGTTCTGCTGCTGGACGTTACTCCGCTGACCCTGGGTATCGAAACCATGGGTGGTGTCGCTACTCCGCTGATCGACAAGAACACCACCATCCCGACCAAGAAATCGCAGACGTTTTCCACCGCAGATGACAACCAGACTGCCGTGACCATTCATGTGGTTCAGGGTGAGCGTAAGCAGGCGCAGCAGAACAAGTCTCTGGGGCGTTTCGACCTGGCCGACATTCCGCCGGCGCCGCGCGGTGTGCCGCAGATTGAAGTCACCTTCGATATCGATGCCAACGGTATCCTGAACGTGTCCGCCAAAGACAAGGCGACCGGCAAGGAGCAGTCCATCGTGATCAAGGCATCTTCCGGCCTGAACGATGAGGAAATCGAGAAGATGGTGCGTGACGCCGAAGCCAACGCTGAGGAAGATCGCAAGTTCGAGGAGCTGGTCCAGGCCCGTAACCAGGGTGATGCAATGGTTCACGCCGTTCGCAAGACACTGACAGATGCCGGTGACAAGGTCAGCGACAGTGAGAAGGAGTCCATCGAAGCGTCTATCAAGGAGCTGGAGGAAGCGCTGACCGGTTCCGACAAGGAGGACATTGAATCCAAGACTCAGAAGCTGACCGAGGTGTCCTCTGAGCTGGCCCAGAAAATGTACGCAGATCAGGCTGATCAGTCGCAGCAGGCTGGTGGGGAAGAAAGTGCCCAGGCTCAGACTTCTGACGATGCGGTCGACGCTGAGTTCGAAGAAGTCAAAGACGACGACAAGCGGTAATTTCTGACGTACATCAGGCAGTTGGAAAACGCGGGGGAGTCCCCGCGTTTTCCGCGTTTTAAAAACAGGGTTTTAAAGCATGGCCAAGCGCGATTATTACGAAATTCTCGGGGTCTCCCGGAACGCGGACGAGAAGGAAATCAAACGGGCTTACCGCAAGCTCGCAATGAAGTATCACCCCGACCGTAACCCGGACGACACGGATTCCGAGAACAAGTTCAAAGAGGCCAGCGAAGCCTACGAGATACTGGCGGACCAGTCCAAGCGGGCCGCCTATGACCAGTTTGGTCACGCCGGCGTTGATGGTCAGGCGGGCGGTGGATTCGGAGGTGGCGGTGCCAGCTTCTCCGATATCTTCGGTGATGTATTTGGTGACATTTTCGGTGGGGGCGGCGGCCGCGGTCGCAGTACTCGTGGCTCCGACCTGCGTTACACTCTGGAGCTGGATCTGGAAGAAGCGGTAAAGGGTAAAACCGTCCAGATCAAGATTCCGGGTCACCGGGAATGTGATGTCTGCGAAGGTAGTGGGGCGGAAAAAGGGTCGCGCCCGGAAACCTGTGGTACCTGTAAGGGTATGGGGCAGGTTCGCATGCAGCAGGGTTTCTTCACGGTGCAGCAAGCCTGTCCGACCTGCCGTGGTTCCGGTCAGGTGATCAAGAACCCCTGTGGCGCCTGTCACGGTCAAGGTCGGGTGCAGGAAGAAAAGACGCTGTCCGTCAAGGTGCCGCCCGGTGTGGATACCGGCGACCGCATCCGTCTCTCCGGTGAAGGAGAGATGGGCGTGGATGGCGGGCCGCCTGGCGACTTGTATGTTCAGGTCGCTGTTCGCGAGCATTCCATCTTTACTCGTGATGGCCGTAACCTGTATTGCGAAGTGCCCATCAGCATCGTGGATGCTACCCTCGGTGGTGAGCTGGAAGTGCCGACGCTGGATGGCCGCGTGAAGCTGAAGATTCCGCCGGAAACCCAGACCGGGAAGCTTTTCCGTCTGCGCAATAAAGGCGTCAGCCCTGTCCGTGGTGGCCCGGCAGGTGATTTGCTCTGCCGTGTGACTGTGGAAACCCCGGTCAACCTGACCAAGCGTCAGAAAGAGCTGCTGGAAGAGTTCCAGGAAACCCTGGGCGGTACCAACGGTACTCATCATGCTCCGAAGAAGACCTCCTGGTTTGAGGGTGTGAAAAGTTTCTTTGACGAAATGAAATTCTGAGGACAGATGACATGAGGGTAGCAATCATCGGCGCCGCCGGGCGCATGGGTAAGGTCCTGATCGAAGCCGTTGAGGGCACCGAAGGTCTGGAGCTCGGCGCTGCTGTTGTGGAACCGGGTAGCTCGCTGATTGGTGCCGATGCCGGCGAACTTAGTGGCATTGGCAAAACCGGCGTGACTTTGGCTGGCAGTCTGGAAGACGTGAAAGGCGACTTTGATGTGCTAGTCGACTTCACTTTTCCGGACCTGACCCTGGAAAACGCCGAGTTCTGCAGGGCCAACGGCAAGATGATTATTATCGGTACCACCGGGATGACCGACGCCGAGAAAGAGCAGTTGGCTGTGGTTGCCGAATCCACTCCCGTGGTGTTTGCGCCCAACATGAGTGTTGGCGTGAATGTTGTCCTTAATCTGCTGCGCACCGCCGCGGCAACGCTGGGTGATGACTACGACGTGGAGATCATCGAAGCCCACCACCGCCACAAAAAAGATGCGCCCTCGGGCACGGCGCTGCGCATGGGCGAAGTGGTTGCCGATGCCCTCGGCCGTGACCTGAAGGAATGCGCGGTGTATGGCCGCGAAGGCTTCACCGGCGAGCGCACCCGCAAGGAAATCGGTTTTGAAACCATTCGCGCCGGCGATGTGGTCGGTGATCATACTGTCCTGTTTGCCACTGAAGGTGAGCGTATCGAGGTGACCCACAAGGCCAGTAGCCGGATGACCTTTGCCAAGGGTGCCATGCGGGCGGCGTTATGGCTGCAGGGTAAGCCGGCGGGGCTTTATGATATGCAGGATGTTCTGGGGCTGAAGTGAGGAGTGGTTTGTCGGATTACGAGGCTGGCGCCTCTAATCCGACCTACGTGGGCTAATCCGATCTACGTCAACTCGGTCTGTTTTATCTGCTTGTTTGCTGCAGGCAACTCGTAGGCTGGGGGGTGGAGTTCTGTTTTCCGGGAATTTCGAAGGCCATGGATGGCCTGAGAGAAGCGCTCATGGATGAGCTCGTAGCGGTTCCCGGAAAACAGAACTCCAAGCGCCTGCCGGAGTCAGCGCCTTGCTCCAGCGCTTTCCGTCAGGAGGCAGATTTCAGATGGACATAAAGCGCCATATTTTTTACAATAAGGCGGTTTAACTGCACCAAGCGTAGCTTTGATAATGCCAGGGAACCGAAAACGTTCCCGGGGAAACAAAAAAGCGGGACGGAGTTGAGACTCCCTCTCGCTTTTTTGCGACCTGAATTTGCGCTTGCGTTCCTGTTCGTGACGAACTTATACGCCACTCGATGAGGATACAAGCCTTGAGCACACCTGCAATCCTTGCACTCGCAGACGGAAGCCTGTTTTACGGCACCGCCATTGGCGCTGAGGGAGAAACCAGCGGCGAAGTGGTGTTCAACACCGCCATGACCGGTTACCAGGAAATCCTGACCGATCCGTCCTATTCCCGTCAGATTGTCACACTGACCTATCCGCACATCGGCAACACCGGTGTGAACGAAGAAGACGTGGAGTCGGATCGCGTCCAGGCCGCCGGCCTGATCATCCGCGACCTGCCATTGATTGCCAGCAACTGGCGCAGCAGCGGCAGCCTGGAAGAGTACCTGCGGGCAAATAACATCGTTGGCATTGCAGATATCGATACCCGTCGCCTGACCCGGATCCTGCGTGACAAGGGCTCCCAGAACGGCGCCGTCATTGCGGGCGAAGGTGCGACCGCTGAGCGGGCGCTGGATCTGGCCAATGCCTTTCCCGGCCTCAAAGGCATGGATCTGGCAAAGGAGGTTACCTCCGATAAAGCCTGGACCTGGAGTCAGAGCGAATGGACCCTGGGAGAAGGGTACGGTGAGCGCACCGAATCCCGCTTCAAAGTGGTGGCGTGGGATTACGGCGTCAAGCTGAACATCCTGCGCATGCTCGCGGCTCGCGGCTGCGACATCACCGTAGTACCGGCTCAGACCCCGGCCTCCGAGGTGCTGGCAATGAATCCGGATGGTGTGTTCCTGTCCAACGGCCCGGGTGATCCGGAGCCTTGTGACTACGCCATCAACGCCATTCGTGAAGTGTTGGAAACCGAGATTCCGGTCTTCGGCATCTGTCTTGGCCACCAGCTGCTGGCGCTGGCCAGCGGTGCCAGATCCATCAAGATGGGGCATGGTCACCACGGTGCCAACCATCCGGTCCAGAACCTGAAAGACGGCACGGTGATGATTACCAGCCAGAACCACGGCTTCGCGGTGGATGAGGCGAGCCTGCCGGATAACCTGGAGGCGACCCACAAGTCCCTGTTTGACGGATCTCTGCAGGGTATTCGCCGCACGGACAAGCCGGCTTTCAGTTTTCAGGGTCATCCGGAAGCCAGTCCCGGTCCCCACGATGTGGCGCCGCTGTTTGACGAGTTTATCCGGCTGATGGAGGCCCGATAAGCTTCCGGGTTTGTACCGGTTGACGCTTCCAGAGTGAAACAGGCGCCGCAATTTGCGATGCAAGAATTTTTAAGTTGCTGACAGGTTTACCAAGAGATGCCAAAACGTACCGACATTAAAAGCATTCTGATCCTGGGCGCCGGCCCCATTGTGATCGGTCAGGCGTGCGAGTTTGACTACTCCGGAGCCCAGGCCTGCAAGGCCCTTCGCGAAGAGGGTTACCGGGTCATCCTGGTTAACTCCAACCCGGCAACCATTATGACAGACCCGGTGATGGCCGATGCCACCTACATCGAGCCGATTACCTGGAAGACGGTCGAGAAAATCATCGAGAAAGAAAAGCCGGATGCTCTGCTCCCCACTATGGGCGGGCAGACTGCGCTGAACTGCGCGTTGGATCTGGAGAAGCACGGCGTTCTGGCGAAGCATGGCGTGGAAATGATCGGTGCCAACGCCGACACTATCGACAAAGCCGAGGATCGTGACCGCTTCGACAAGGCGATGAAGAAGATCGGTCTGGAGTGCCCTCGCGCCACGATCGCCCACTCCATGGCGGAAGCCTGGGAAGTGGCCGACGATATCGGTTTCCCGTGCATTATCCGTCCGTCGTTCACCATGGGTGGTTCCGGCGGTGGTATCGCCTACAACCGCGATGAGTTCGAGGAAATCTGTACCCGTGGTCTGGATCTGTCCCCGACCAACGAGCTGCTGATCGACGAATCGCTGATTGGCTGGAAAGAGTACGAGATGGAAGTTGTCCGCGACAAGAACGACAACTGCATCATCGTCTGCGCCATCGAGAACTTCGACGCCATGGGTGTGCATACCGGTGACTCCATCACCGTGGCGCCGGCTCAGACCCTGACCGACAAGGAATATCAGATCATGCGGAACGCCTCGCTGGCGGTGCTGCGTGAAATCGGTGTGGAGACCGGCGGTTCCAACGTGCAATTCGGTATTAATCCGGATACCGGTCGCATGGTGGTGATCGAGATGAACCCGCGGGTGTCCCGTTCGTCCGCTCTGGCTTCGAAAGCTACCGGCTTCCCGATTGCCAAGGTCGCGGCCAAGCTGGCCATTGGTTACACCCTGGACGAGTTGCGCAACGAAATCACCGGTGGTGTGACCCCGGCGTCCTTCGAGCCCAGCATCGACTATGTGGTTACCAAGATTCCCCGGTTTACCTTCGAGAAGTTCCCTCAGGCTGATGCACGCCTGACGACACAGATGAAGTCCGTCGGCGAGGTCATGGCCATAGGTCGCACATTCCAGGAGTCGCTGCAGAAGGCCATGCGTGGCCTGGAAGTGGGTTCTGACGGCTTCGAGGAGAAGGTGGATCTCGCCACGACTGATGGGCAGGAAACTCTGACCCAGGAGTTGAATGTGCCTGGGGCAGAACGTCTCTGGTACATCGGCGATGCATTCCGTGCCGGTATGACGGTTGAAGAGGTATTTAACAATACCCACGTTGACCCCTGGTATCTGGTGCAGGTCGAGGATCTGATTCGTGAAGAGCAGGCGCTGAAGTCCGCCGGCAAGGCTGACATTGATCGCGATACCCTGTTCCGCCTCAAGCGCAAGGGCTTCTCCGATGCCCGCCTGGCGAAGTTGCTGGGTATCTCGGAAGTGAGCCTTCGTAAGCTGCGCCATGACCTGAATATCCGCCCGGTCTACAAGCGGGTTGATACCTGTGCCGCAGAGTTCGCCTCGGATACCGCCTATATGTACTCTACCTATGAGGAAGAGTGCGAAGCGGATGTCTCCGATCGTGATAAAATCGTGGTCATTGGCGGTGGTCCGAACCGGATTGGTCAGGGTATCGAGTTCGATTACTGTTGTGTTCACGCGGCCCTGGCCATGCGTGAGGATGGCTACGAAACCATCATGATCAACTGTAACCCGGAGACAGTCTCCACGGATTACGACACCTCTGATCGGCTGTACTTCGAGCCGATCACCCTGGAAGATGTGCTGGAAATCATTAACGTCGAGAAGCCCAAGGGTGTGATCGTCCAGTATGGTGGCCAGACGCCGCTCAAGCTGGCCCGCGGTCTGGAAGCAGCCGGCGTGCCGATTATTGGCACCAGCCCGGATGCCATCGACCGTGCCGAAGACCGTGAGCGCTTCCAGCAGATGATTGGTCGCCTTGGGCTGTTGCAGCCCGAGAATGCCACGGTGCGCAGTCACGAGGAAGGTGTCCTGGCGGCCCGCGAAATCGGCTATCCGCTGGTGGTGCGCCCGTCCTACGTATTGGGTGGCAGGGCTATGGAAATCGTCTATGACGAGGAAGAGCTGGTTCGCTACATGCGTAACGCGGTTCTGGTATCCAATGACAGCCCGGTACTGCTGGATCACTTCCTGAATGCCGCCATTGAGGTGGATATTGATGCCATCTCCGACGGCAAGGAAGTGGTGATTGGCGGTATTATGCAGCACATTGAGCAGGCCGGCGTTCACTCCGGCGACTCCGCCTGTTCGCTGCCGCCATACACCCTGCCGAAAGATGTGCAGGATGAAATGCGCGAGGCCGTTCGCAAGATGGCAATCGAACTGGATGTGGTGGGGCTGATGAATGTTCAGCTGGCCTGGCAGGACGACAAAATCTACGTTATTGAAGTAAACCCGCGGGCATCCCGTACCGTGCCGTTTGTATCGAAGGCCATCGGTGTTTCATTGGCGAAAGTGGCAGCGCGGGTCATGGCTGGCAAGTCCCTGGCGGAGCTTGGCTTCACTCAGGAGATCGTGCCGGGCTATTACGCGGTGAAGGAATCTGTGTTCCCGTTCAACAAATTCCCGGCGGTGGATCCGATCCTCGGACCGGAAATGAAGTCGACCGGTGAGGTGATGGGGATTGGTGACAGCTTTGATGAGGCGTTCGCCAAAGCCGCATTGGCCACCGGTGAGCGGTTGCCGGGCCAGGGCACGGCCTTCATGTCCGTGCGTGATGTGGACAAGCCGGGGGCTGCCGACGTCGCGCGGGATCTGGTTGATGCCGGTTTCAAGTTGATTGCTACCACAGGTACCGCGAAAGCCCTGAAAGAGGCAGGTATCGAAGTTGAGCGGGTGAACAAGGTCCGTGAGGGGCGCCCGCACATTGTGGATGCCATCAAGAACGGCAAGGTTCAACTGATTATTAACACTACCGAAGGGCGCAAGGCCATCTCCGACTCGGCGCAGATCCGCCAGTCCGCCTTGCAGGCCAAGGTAACCTATACAACGACCCTGGCGGGTGGCGAAGCCTTCTGTCGGGCCATCAAGTTTGGCCCCGAGCGCACCGTTCGTCGTCTCCAGGATCTACACGCAGGAAAGTAAGATTATGTCTGCCAGAGTACCCATGACAAAAGCGGGCGAAGCCCGCCTCCGCGAGGAGCTTCAGAAGCTGAAGTCCGAAGATCGCCCGAGGGTGATTGCTGCGATTGCCGACGCCCGTGAGCACGGCGATCTGAAAGAGAATGCGGAATACCACGCTGCCCGCGAACAGCAGAGCTTTATCGAGGGCCGCATTCAGGAAATCGAAGGTAAGCTGTCTTCGGCACAAGTGATTGATATCAATACCATCGAGAACACCGGAAAGGTGATTTTCGGGGTTACAGCGCACTTGTTGAATGTCGACACCGATGAGCAGGTGGTGTACCAGATCTGTGGCGAGGACGAAGCCGACATCAAGGCCGGCAAGATTTCCATCTCATCACCGATTGCGCGCGCGCTGATTGGTAAGAGCGAGGGCGATATTGTTGCCATCCGTGTGCCTTCCGGCACTGTGGAGTATGAGATTGAGGCGGTCGAGCATCTCTGAGGCTCCGTCCATTAAAAAAGCCGGCAGCGAGTGTTCGTTGCCGGCTTTTTTATTGGTCCCTGCCTGTTCAGCTTTTGTTGCGAAGCAGGTTGGACAGCTTGGGGTTGGGCTTCTTGGCGCGGCGCAGTATGACCGCGATCTTGCCAATCGTCTGGACCAGCTCGGCGCCGGCGGACTGGCACAGCTCGCTAATGGCTTCCTGGCGCACTTCGCGGTCAGGGCTGGCGATCTTGACCTTGATCAGCTCGTGGTCGTTCAGGGCGCGCTCCAGCTCTTCCTGAAGTCCTTCGGACAGGCCTTTGTCGCCGACGATGATGACGGGCTTCAGGTTGTGGGCGATGCCCCGGTACTCCCGGCGCTGTTCCGGTGAAAGACTCATGATGTAATCTCTTAATGGATGCAATTAACAAAACGTCAGCGGCATCATGGCCACCAAAACCGTATAATCGACGGATTGTAACAGATCGGAACGGCGGAGAAATGGCCATTACCACGTATCAAGACGTTTCGTTGCGCGTCTGTTCCTGTTTTATTTCGGAGGTTTGTTTTGGCCCGTTCAAAAACCAGTGATCGCTGGCTCAAGGAACATTTCGAAGATGTCTGGGTCAAAAAGTCCCAGGAAGATGGCTACCGTTCCCGTGCCAGTTACAAGCTGATTGAGCTGGACGACAAGGACCGGTTGTTTCGTCCCGGTCAGGTTGTTGTTGATCTGGGCGCGGCTCCGGGAGGCTGGTCCCAGGTGGCGATGGAGCGTGTCGGGGATAAGGGTGTTGTGGTGGCCAGCGATATTTTGCCAATGAATCCGATTGCCGGTGTGGACTTTGTTCAGGGCGATTTTACCGAGGATTCGGTACTGGAAGAATTGTTGGGAATTCTGGGAGATCGAAAGGCAGACGTTGTAATTTCCGATATGGCGCCCAATATGAGTGGTATGGCTGCTGTTGATATTCCCAGGGCCATGGGTCTGGTGGAGCTGGCGCTTGATATGGCTCAGCAGGTGCTTCGCCCCGGAGGGGTGTTCGTGGCCAAGGTGTTTCAGGGTGAAGGTTTTGATGCGCTGTTGGCTGATATGCGGAAAAGCTTTAACACGGTTGTAAGTCGCAAGCCTGATTCCTCAAGGGCGAGATCCCGGGAGATCTATCAGGTCTGTAAGGGCTTCAGAGGCTGATTCGTGACGTCTGGTTGTCCGGATATTCGATGAGCTCTGTGGCTGATACGGATGGGCCGATTGTGGTGGAGCGGCGTACAATTGGTGTAAGGTGTTCAAAAAGGTTTCCCTGAAGACGGTCAACCTTTCAATTCACAGGTGACGATCCTTGAACGATATGGCAAAAAATCTGGTTCTCTGGCTAAT
>JAKLLS010000125.1 GCA_022014155.1 Marinobacter sp.
TTGCCCGCATGCGCGCACTGGAAACCGGCCGCTATATGCTACGGGGCACCAACAACGGCGTCACTGCGATCATCGACCACAAGGGGCAACTGGCTAAAACCATTCCCCAGTTCGAACGTGCGGTCCTGACCGGAGATGTATTCACCGCCAATGGCAGCACGCCCTATATGCAGACAGGCTCCTGGCCAGTGTTGACCCTGGCGCTCATTCTCATTGTCTTCGTGCGCGAACGGGTCATTCCCAAGTCATAATCATTGCTGGCTCTGGTGTCGGATTACGCTTCGCTAATCCGACCTACGGGGCCAGCGGCTGGTCACGCGCTCGTAGTAGTGGGAACCGCAGGCCTCGCAAGGCTCCAAATGGCTGGTGGCGGTCAGGCAGCGCATGTGGCCGCAATTCAGACACTGGAACATCCCGGCCGTAGCCACCTCGCCAGAGATGTAATGGCCAGCCTCCTGGTTTTCGAGTTTCTGGCGCAGCTCCAGGTTATCCACCAACGTCTTGTCCGCGACGGAAAGCAGCCGGTCGGCAAGCTGATGCTCAAGCAACGCAATATCCAGCTGCAACCACTCGGTCAGCCCCTCACCGGTCTCCTCCACAAAGTGCAGAAGATGCTCCAGATCCCGCTGCAGGTAGGCACCCAGAAGGTCTGCCTCCTCCCGGGTCATTTCCTCCAGTTCGTATTCAAACTCGACCGCTTTTCGGACTTCGTCTTCCAGGGTTTCCAGGGACGTTTCCTGCAATTCATTGAGGCGCGACTGCACCCGCTCCAGCATGCGGTCATAGACTTCCAGGGCTTTTCCGGATAAATGTCTGCGTTCTGACTCGGCCATATAGACTCCTCACCATGGTTTGGGGGCCTGATAACAAGTCTGGCACATGAAACGATTTTTGGCAGACTACCTGTTAACCTCCGTGTGCGTTAGAATGTTCGGCCCGCTCCGGACATCGTTTTGATACAGGGTTCTATTTTTCACACAAGGTAATTTCGGTAATGGCAGGAATGGACGAGCAATACAATCCACGTAATGTAGAACAGAATGCCCGCACTTTCTGGGAAGAGAACAAAACCTTCACCGTCAAGGAAGAGCCCGGCAAGCCCAAGTACTACTGCCTGTCCATGTTCCCGTATCCGAGCGGCAAACTGCACATGGGCCACGTCCGCAATTACACCATCGGCGACGTGATTTCCCGCTACCAGCGCATGCAGGGCAAGAATGTGATGCAGCCCATGGGCTGGGACGCCTTCGGCCTGCCCGCAGAAAACGCCGCCATCGCCAACAAGACCGCGCCTGCCAAGTGGACCTACGCCAACATCGAATACATGAAGAACCAGCTCAAGCAGCTGGGCTTTGGTTATGACTGGAACCGCGAACTGGCCACCTGCAAGCCGGACTATTACCGCTGGGAACAGTGGTTCTTCGCCCGCCTTTACGAAAAAGGCCTGGTATACAAGAAAATGTCCACGGTCAACTGGGACCCAGTGGATCAGACCGTACTGGCCAACGAACAGGTGGTCGATGGTCGCGGCTGGCGCTCCGGTGCCCTCGTTGAACAAAAGAAAATTCCCCAGTGGTTTATCCGCATCACCGATTACGCCGATGAACTGCTTAACGATCTGGACGACCTGGAAGACTGGCCGGAACAGGTCAAGACCATGCAGCGCAACTGGATCGGCAAATCCGTCGGTACCGAGCTGACCTTCCCGCTGAAAGATGGCACTGATGGATTGACGGTTTACACCACCCGTCCCGACACCCTGATGGGCGTCAGCTATATGGCCGTTTCCGCAGAGCATTACCTGGCAAAGGCTGCGGCCGAACGCCATCGTGATGTGGCGGAATTCGTGGAAGATTGCCGTAACAGCAAGGTCGCTGAAGCCGATCTGGCCACCATGGAGAAGAAAGGGATCGACACGGGTTTCAAGGCGATCCACCCCCTCACTCAGGAAGAGATTCCCGTCTGGATCGCCAACTTCGTACTGACGGATTACGGCACCGGCGCCCTGATGGCGGTTCCCGGCCATGACGAACGGGACCACGAATTTGCTCTGAAGTACCGCCTGCCAATCAAACAGGTGATTGCGGCCCGCGATGGTCGTGAGATCGATGTGCAGGAACAGGCCTTCACCGAAAAGGGCACTCTTGTTTCCTCCGGAAAATACACCGGTCTGACCAGTGAAGAAGCCTTCGATGCTATTGCTGACTACCTGGAAGAGAACGGCATCGGCAAGCGCACTGTGAACTATCGCCTGCGTGACTGGGGTGTGTCTCGTCAGCGTTATTGGGGTGCACCGATTCCGATGATGACCCTGGAGGACGGCACCGAACGCCCGGTTCCCGATGATCAGCTGCCAGTGTCCTTGCCAGAAGACGTTGAAATGAATGGCGTCCAGTCTCCCATCAAGGCTGATCCGGATTGGGCTAAAACCACCTTTGAGGGTCAAGCCGCGACTCTCGAAACCGACACCTTCGACACCTTCATGGAGTCGTCCTGGTACTACGCCCGTTTCTGCAGCCCGAACTACGATAAGGGCATGCTGGACCCGGCCGCTGCGAACTACTGGCTCCCGGTTGATCAGTACATCGGCGGCATCGAACACGCCATACTGCACCTGTTGTACGCACGGTTCTTCCACAAACTGCTGCGGGACGTGGGTCTGGTCACCAGCTCCGAACCCTTCAACCGCCTGCTGTGCCAGGGCATGGTCCTGGCCGAGACCTACTACCGCGAAGACGGCAAAGGCGGCAAGACCTGGATTTCACCAGCCGACGTCACCGTCGAACGGGATAGCAAGGGTCAGGTAATTGGGGCAGTCCACAAGGAAGATGGTCAGCCGGTTGAGGTTGGCGGTGTGACCAAGATGTCCAAGTCCAAGAACAACGGCATCGATCCCCAGGCGATTATCGATCGGCACGGCGCGGACACCGTACGACTGTTCATGATGTTCGCAGCGCCCCCCGAGCAATCACTGGAATGGTCGGACAGCGGCGTGGAAGGTGCCCATCGATTCCTCAAACGCCTGTGGCGCATGGTGGGCGAACTGGCAGCCGGAGGTGACACGCCGGCACTGGATGCGGGCAACCTGACTGACGCCCAGAAAGATCTGCGCCGCAAGACCCATGAAACCATTGCCAAGGTGAGTGATGACATCAGCCGGCGCCTCACCTTCAACACCGCCATCGCGGCGGTGATGGAATTGCTGAACGACGTTGGCAAGCTGACCGACGACGCCCCCCAAAGCCGGGCCGTTCGTCACGAGGCGCTGGAGGTTGCAGTGCTGACACTGTCACCCATCGTTCCCCATATTTGCCACAGCCTGTGGCAGGCGCTGGGCCATGAGGAACCCGTGGTGGATGCCCGTTGGCCTGAGGCAGATAAAGAGGCCATGGTACGCAGCCAGATCCAGGTAGTACTGCAGGTCAACGGTAAGGTTCGCGCCAAGGCGGATGTACCTGCGGACATTGACAAGGCGAGCCTGGAACAACTGGCACTGGAAAACGAAAACGTTGTCCGCTTTACCGAAGGCCAGACGGTCCGCAAGGTCATTGTGGTTCCCGGCAAGCTGGTCAACGTGGTGGCCAACTAAGATGACAGCCTCGCACCCGCTCCACCACGTCAGACTTTTGGTGGCAGGCGTACTGTCCCTGGTCCTGGCTGGGTGCGGCTTCCAGTTACGCGGGGCACCACCGGTGCCGCCCGGTCTACAGCCCCTGGCAGTCTCCTGTGTTGACGAAATACCGGATGACCTTTGCCAGGCTGTCAAGGAACAGCTTGAACTGGGCAAGATTGATGTTCGTGAGCCGGACCAGGCAGATTACATTCTGCGCCTGCGCGGATTCCGGCAGGACCGCCGCGCCAGCGCCATTACGGTCCAGGCCTCAGCCGCGGAATATACCCTCCGACAGACCGTCGACATGGACGTGTTGACCCGCGACGACCTGCCCCTGATCGCGGAAACCCGTCTTAATAGCAGTGAGACCTATCGCTACGACGAAACCAATGTGCTTGCCAAACAGCGCGAGGAAGAGGAGCTTAGACAACAGCTCTATGACCGGCTGGCACAGCAGATCATTTTCCGACTGGCACCGTTGACGGACTCTCGCGTCACTGAAATTCGGGAGCGGCGGCGTGAAGAATCCGGCAATGATCAAGCGCAAGACTCTCGCTGATTATGAAAACCCAACCGGCCCAGCTGCCCCAGTTACTGAAAAAATCCCTAGCACCGGTCTACCTTGTTTCCGGAGATGAGCCCCTGCTGGTCCAGGAATGCTGCGATCAGATCCGCAGCACCGCCCGGGATGCCGGTTTTCTGGAGCGCATGACGTTTCACGCCGATCACCAACTGGACTGGAACACAGTAGGTGAGGAATTTGGCTCACTGTCCCTGTTTGCTGAAAAACGCCGCATCGAGATCCATCTGCCCACTGGTAAGCTCGGAGATGGTCGTGCGGTCCTCGAGAGAGTCCTTCAGGATCCCCCCGAAGACATAGTTCTACTGTTGATCAGCACCAGACTGGACGCCGCCGAGACCCGCAGGAAGTGGTACAAGGAATTACAGAACAAGGGCGTTCATGTGCCCGTGTGGCCTGTAGACGGCGACAAGTTTGCCGGCTGGCTGCAACAGCGCGCCAAATCCCGGGGACTGAGCCTGACTCGGGGCGCCCTGAGCATTCTCACCGAGAGACTTGAAGGCAACCTGCTGGCTGCAAGCCAGGAGCTGGATCGGCTGGCCCTCTTTGGCACCGGTAAAACCATTGATGAAGAAGCCATAGAACAGGCCGTCCAGGACAGCTCCCGCTTTACCGGATTCGAGTTGGTAACGGAGCTGCTGGCCGGACGGGCTCCTCATGCCCGCAAGATGATCGGCGTGCTCAGACAGGAAGGCGAGAACCCTTTGGGGTTACTGGCGGTACTGGTTCGCGACCTGAACCTGACCATGGAACTGCGGGCAGCAACCGCACAACGTGAGAACCCATCATCCTTCCTGAAGCAACGCGGTGTCTTCCAGCCACAGCGTGCCCGCACCATTGAGCAGGCAGCGCGTCGGCTTTCCCGCCCCCAGCTCCACTCAGCCCTGGAACTGTGCAGCGATATTGATCGTGCCGCCAAGGGATTTTCTCCCAGCTCTCCCTGGAGCTATCTGGAAGATATGGCCACCCTGTTGGCAGCGCGCGCCACCTGAACCTCCCTCCCCCAACTCCCCTCTTGACAGGTTTTCAGGTTCGGGAGCATTGTAAGGTAGTGTCTACCAAAGGAGGTGTTTCATATGACGCTTCAGGATGATCTCAAAAAGCTGTCAGAAAAGATCAAAGAGTATCGTGACGAAGCACGCGTCCAACTTCACCTTGCCCGTGAAGACGTCAAGGATGAGTGGGACGACCTTGAAAAAGACTGGGAAAAGTTCCGCCACAAGTTCGATAAAATCCTGCACGATACCGAAGATACAACCCAGGAAGCCCGGCAGAAAGTCCAGCAATTCGGAGAGGAAGTTCGTGCAAGGTACGAGCGCATTCGTGATCGCTTGAAGTAAAGGGCGTTAGGGCCTGATCGGCAAAGGCCCTATCCCTTGTAGCGAGGTATAAGAACGCATGAACCAGACAAGCGCCCTTATTATTACGCTCATACTATTGACCCCACCCCTGGCCAACGGTCAGAACACCCGATTCAGTGATCCCGACACGGTTGTCCGGGACCAGTTCTGGGGAAAACTTTACTCCGATGGAGGCAGCTCTTTCTTTTGCAGAACCCCATTTAAAAACAAGGGGTTCACCATGACAGAAGGCCATATCTACCCTCTCGCCGCAGTCCGGAGCGCACTGGGCTGCGGCACGTCCAGCCAGTGCGGCAGGGATGATCGCTACCGGCAGATAGCCTCTGATCTCCACAACATGGTACCTGTTACCAACCGTGTAGAAATGCGCCGTCGCAACGCCCGTTATGAGGAACTCGGTGCTGGCGCGCGGGAAGATGAGTGCGGAAACCGGGAAAGCGCCCAGTTTTTTGAACCTCCGGGACCAGTAAAAGGCGACGTCGCCCGCACCGTTGCCTACATGGTGGATACCTACGATCTGCCCTGGGTGGGTGCCTCCTCGGTCTTTAAAAGCTGGAACCGGATAGATCCGCCTGACGACAATGAACTGACTCGCCACCGCCTGGTCAGTGAACTTCAGGGTAATGAGAACCCGTTCATCTTGAACCCTGACCGCGTGGACAACCTGTAGACTTCCTAACCTACCAATAAAAAAGGCAGATCCCCCACAGGATCCGCCTTTTCGTTTTCATCGCTTGGCATTCTGATTCTTGGTGATCAGAATTCCTCAGCAGTCAGCGCCATCATCGACTCACTACCACTGCGGATACCTTCCGCCAGTGATACCGTCTTCGGCAACAGACGGTCAAAGTAGAACCGCGCGGTCTTCAGCTTACCGGTGTAGAACCCGGAGGTGTCACTTTCCGCTTTCGGTGCCGCAGCCTGGACGATCTTTGCCCACATATAGCCCAGGGCCGTCAGACCAAACAGATCCAGGTAGTCCACGGACGCGGCGCCGATGGCATTGGGGTTATCCCCCGCCTGATTGATCACATGCTCCGTGACATCGGACAGACGTTCGAATGCGGCAGCCAATGGCTCGAGGTAAGGGCGCAGGTTCTCATCATCGCTGTTTTCCTCGATAAAGGACGCCACGTCACTGGCAAACAGCTCGTACAGCTTTCCCTGGCTACCAACCACTTTCCGCCCCATCAGATCCAGTGCCTGGATACCGTTGGTACCCTCATAGATCTGGGTGATGCGGCAGTCGCGAACCAGCTGCTCCTGGCCCCACTCACGGATGAAGCCGTGGCCACCGAATACCTGCTGCCCCATGATGCATGCATCCAGGCCGCGATCGGTCAGGAATGCCTTGGCAACCGGTGTCAGCAACGCCACCATGCCTTCAGCATGCTTGCGGCGCTCATCATCCTCGGCGTACTTGGAGATATCCAGCCATTGGGCAACGTATGTAGAAAAGGTGCGACCGCCTTCGATATAGCTCTTCATGGTCAGCAGCATACGACGCACGTCGGGGTGAACAATAATCGGGTCTGCCGCCTTTTCCTTTTCCTGGGCACCGGTGGGCGCGCGACTCTGGATACGCTCCAGCGCGTACTCACGAGCACTTTGCAGGGAAGCTTCCGCCGCGCCAATACCCTGAATGCCAACACCCAGACGCTCGTAGTTCATCATGGTGAACATGGCCGCCAGGCCCTTGTTCTCTTCGCCGACGAGCCAGCCTTTGGCGTCGTCGAAGTTCATCACGCAGGTGGCGGAGCCCTTGATGCCCATCTTCTTCTCGATGGAGCCGCAGCTGAGACTGTTGCGCTCACCCAGCGAACCGTCTTCGTTCACCATGAACTTCGGTACCAGGAACAGGGAAATGCCCTTCGGTCCTTTCGGAGCGTCCGGCAGCTTGGCCAGCACCAGGTGGATGATGTTTTCCGCCATGTCGTGCTCGCCCCAGGTAATGAAAATCTTGGTACCTGTGACATTGAATGAACCGTCGTCGTTCGGCTCGGCCTTGGTGCGGATAATACCCAGATCGGTACCGGCGTGGGGCTCGGTCAGATCCATGGCGCCAGACCAGACGCCGGAATACATGTTCGGCAGGTACTTTTCTTTCAGCTCCTGGCTGCCATGGGCGTCCAGGGCCAGACAGGCACCGGCAGTCAGCATCGGTGCCAGGCCGAACGCCATGTTGGCGCCCTGCATCATTTCCTCGAACTGGGCTACCAGGGTCTTGGGCATGCCCATTCCGCCGAACTCGGTATTACCACCCAGGCCGTTCCAGCCACCTTCCACAATCGTCTGGTAAGCTTCCTTGAAGCCTTCCGGAGCAGTGACCTCACCGTCCGTCCACTTACTACCCTGCTCGTCACCTTCGCGATTCAGAGGGGCCAGCACGCCACTGGTGATTTTGCCCGCTTCTTCCAGAATCGCATCAGCGGTTTCCGGGTCTACATTCTCTGCCACTTTTGGCAGAGATGCCCAGAGTGCCGGTGCATCGAAAACTTCGTTCAGAACAAAGCGCATGTCACGTAAAGGTGCCTGATAATCAGCCATCTAAAACTCTCCAAAAATCCAGTCAGTCTGTCGGCACACACCCAGCTGTTTGCTTTCGCGTGCCTCTCGGCTATGTGTCCGCTCAAGGTTATTTTTATAGGGGCGTATTCTACCCTATTGGTGAGCCTAACTCATGAAAAAAGCCCGCCTCCGGGGAGAGCGGGCTTTTCTGGGTATGCCTGCCCGCGCCTTAGATGGCGAAGGCTTCTTCCGGCATATCCATCAGGCTGTCAGCGCCGGCCAGCATGCTCTCGGCATGCCCCTTGGCTCGGGGCAGCATACGCTTGAAGTAGAAGCGTGCGGTCTGCACCTTGGCGTTGTAGAACAGCTCTTCGCTGGTTCCTTCGGCCATCTTGTCCAGCGCTACCTTGGCCATACGGGCCCAGAGGTAGGCGAACACGGCGTAACCGGAATACATCAGGTAGTCCACGGACGCGGCACCGACTTCTTCGCGGTTCTTCATGGCGGTCATACCGATCTTCATGGTCAGATCGCCCCATTCCTTGTTCAGGGCCGCCAGCGGCTCCAGGAATTCTTTCAGCTGTTCGTTATCAGCGTTTTCCTTGCAGAATACGTGCACCTGCTTGGTGAAGCCCTTCAGGGACTCACCCTGGGTCATCAGTACCTTACGACCAAGCAGGTCCAAAGCCTGAATACCGGTGGTGCCTTCGTAGATCATACCAATACGGGCGTCACGTACGTTCTGCTCCATGCCCCACTCGGAGATGAAACCGTGACCACCGAACACCTGCATGCCCAGGTTGGCTGACTCATAACCGATTTCGGTCAGGAACGCCTTGGCGATCGGCGTCAGGAAGCCCAGGGCTTCGTCAGCAGCCTTGCGATCTTCTTCGGTCTTGCCACTGTGAACGATATCCGCCTGCTGTGCAGTCAGGTAAATCAGCGCACGGGCGCCCTCGGCAACCGCCTTCTGGGTCAGCAGCATACGACGAACGTCCGGGTGCACGATGATCGGGTCAGCAATGCCTTCCGGGTTCTTCGGACCACTCAGGGAACGCATGGCCAGGCGCTCCTTGGCGTAGGCCAGTGAGCCCTGGAAGCCCAGCTCGGCAGCACCCAGACCCTGGATGGCAGTACCGATACGTGCAGTGTTCATGAAGGTGAACATGCAGTTCAGGCCCCGGTTCTCCGGCCCGATCAGCCAGCCCTTGGCGCCGTCAAAGTTCATCACACAGGTGGCGTTGCCGTGGATACCCATCTTGTGCTCAATGGAACCACAAGACACTGCATTACGCTCGCCGGCGGAACCGTCTTCATTGGGCAGCTGCTTGGGTACGATAAACAGCGAGATACCCTTGGTGCCTTCCGGAGCGCCCGGCAGACGGGCAAGAACGATGTGGACGATGTTCTCGGCCATGTCGTGCTCACCGGCGGAGATGAAGATCTTGGTACCGGTGATGCTGTAGGAACCGTCGGCGTTGGGCTCTGCCTTGGTACGCAGAGTACCCAGGTCGGAACCACAGTGCGGCTCAGTCAGGCACATGGTACCGGTCCACTCACCGCTGATCAGCTTGGTCAGGTAAGTCTGCTTCTGCTCTTCGGTGCCGTGGGCTTCAACGGTGTTGGTAGCACCGTGGCTCAGGCCGGGATACATACCCCAGGACCAGTTTGAGGTACCCACCATTTCACTCATAACCAGACCGAGAGAATGCGGCAGACCCTGACCACCGTAATTGGGATTGGCAGTCATGGATGGCCAGCCACCCTCAACGTACTGCTGATAGGCTTCTTTGAAGCCGGTCGGCGTTTTCACGCTGTCTTCGCTCCAGGTACAACCTTCGTTGTCACCCACCTGGTTAAGGGGAGACAGAACCTGTTCACAGAACTTGGCACCTTCCCCGATAATGGCGTCCACCATATCCGGAGTTGCAT
>JAKLLS010000126.1 GCA_022014155.1 Marinobacter sp.
CAGCAGTGAGGCCGGAAACTCCGGCGCCAATGACAGCAATGCGCTGACGAGGTTCGTTCATCTGGGTACTTCCTGTTCATGGTTACTTTGCCGGGCCATGGTCGCCGACATTCGATCAATGATTGAGCGGGGCAGAGCGCCGAGCAGGCGCAGTGTCCAGGTAAAACGTTTGGGAAACGCAATCTCATGCCTTCCCGCAGCCACCCCCTTAATGATTCGTCTGGCGGCGTCTTCGGCGGTGACCAGAAACGGCATGGGGAAATCGTTGCGGTCCGTCAGCGGTGTCTTTACGAAGCCCGGTGATACCACCACCACGTCTATGCCTTCGGCAGCCAGGTCGGCTCTGAGGGAATAGGCGAAATAGCTCAGGGCAGCCTTGGAGGCGCCATATCCCTCGGCGCGCCCGAACGGGAACCACCAGGCCGAAGAACTTACGATAACCAGCGTCGCCGGTTGGCCCTTTGCGCGGGTTCGGCGAAGAGCGGGCAGGGCGATATCCAGACACCGTGCCGTACCCACCACGTTGGTCTGCAGGTTGTTGGCGATGACATCGCTGTTGTAATCCTGTATCTCCAGGTACTCACAGGTGCCCGCGTTGAGGATCACCATGTTCAGGTCGCCATGACTCTCCAGTTGCGGCGCTATGCTCTGGAGCTGCTGGCGATCCGTAGTATCGGCAGGAGCCACAATTACGCGGTCCGGTGACGCGGACTGAATGGCCTCCAAAGGCTCACTGCGCCGACCGGTCAGAACGAGCCGGTGGCTGTGCTCGAGCAGTGAGCGGGACACAGCCTCGCCAATGCCTGACCCGGCACCGGTGATCCAGATATTGGAGGGGGTCCCCAGTCTTCTTCTCATGCCGCGTGCTTCCTGATCGAGCGAATAACCCGGCCAACGAGGGGAAGGTGCTCATACAATAACTGCCCGGCGTCAAAGTAATCCCGGTGGTGAGTTACCTTACCGTTAAAAATGACCAGGTTGCTCATGCCATCGACGCGGATTTCCCGACCCCGACGAATGCGTTTGTGTCGCAGCCGCATGACCCAGGGAATCGCCACTTTCCCCCCTGCGATGACGGGGTCTCCGAAATCGAACTGGCAAGACACTACGTTGGCGTACGCGCCTGCAAAGTAGCGGGTCAGGTGATCCAGTCCGGACACCGAGGACAGCGGATCCTGAAACTTTACCGAGTCACTATACACCGACGAGAGTGTGCTCAGGTTGCCGGCGTCGAGAGTATTGAACAGCTCCTGGAATCGTTCGAGGGTAACCTGAACGGCGGAGTTCCTTGTGCCAACTTCAATAACCGGGGCGGTGCTCACGGTTGCTTCCTCTTTTGCTCATCAAGTGTGCGGGTTTCTTCCTGAATGTGTCGTGGAATCCGGTTGAGATCCCAGACGATGCCGAGTTTGGACAGTAGCCAGAGTCCGTACCAGGTCATATCGATTTCGTACCAACGAAAACCCTGGCGAACTGACTGGGGCCAGCGGTGATGGTTGTTGTGCCAGCCTTCACCCAGCGTGAGTAGGGCGAGCCAGAAATTGTTACGACTGTCGTCCGGGGTATCGAACCGGCGCTTGCCCCAGACATGGGACAGTGAGTTGATGGAAACGGTGGCATGGAACAACGCGACCGTTGAGATGAAGAAACCCCAGACCAGCAGCTGCAGCCCGTTAGTACCAAGGCCGGGAGCCCAGGCTGCAAGCGCTTCTCCAAGGACATAGATCAACACCGCCGCTGCCGCTGGTACCAGAGAGTCGAAGCGGTTAACGAAGCGCAATTCCGGGAATTTCAGCCAGTCTTTTACGCGTCTTTCATCCATCGAGAAACCGGCATCACAGGTAAACCAACCGGCATGAGACCACCAGAAGCCGCCATGGTGAGGGGAGTGCAGGTCTTCCTCCTGATCGGAATGCTGATGGTGGTGACGATGATGTGCTGCCCACCAGAGTGGACCTCGCTGCGCGGCACTGGCCCCGAGGATGGCAAATACAAGTTGCGCCGGACGACTGGTTTTGAACGTTTTGTGGGCAAAGTAACGGTGGTAAAAACCGGTGATGGCAAACATCCGAAGAATAAAGAAGCCCAGGGCGAAGGCCAGGGCGAATCCGCTGACTCCGGTCAAGAAGGCCAGCAGGCATGCCAGGTGTAACGCAATGAATGGGATGACCCGTACCACGTTGAATGATCGTGATGTAGAGTCAATGTGATCCGAACCGGCGGAGGAATCGAACCATCTCAGAATGTTTGTTAGCCAGTATTGCGCTCGGGTCATACCCAGACTGCCCTTGTTTCGTGAGTAACTGTTAAGAGTTCAGATAACCGTAAGTTGAAATGCCTGTTCTGAATTACGTTTAAACACTCGCTTTTGGATGCACCATCAATGACGAATCATCAGAATAGCCAGTGCCCTGATATACGCCGTATAGCAGTCGTTGGTTCAGGGGTGGCCGGCTTGTCTGCCGCAATTTTGCTGGAACAGCAGAATCACAGCGTGACTGTCTTCGAGAAAAGCCGCGGCTCTGGCGGTCGTTTGGCGTCCAAACGGGTTGCTGGCGGGTCGGCGGACATGGGCGCGCAGTATTTCACCATCCGGAATCCGGAGTTCAGGACCTTTCTTGAGCAGAATGCAGGGAATGACTGTTTCGGCCCATGGCAAGGGTGCTTTGGTTTTCAGCATCCGGATGGGCATTGGCAGGCTTTTCCCGTTGAGACACGCTATGTTGGCATTCCGAGGATGACGGCTATCAGCCGTGCGCTGGCCTCGGATATTGACGTCCGGGCGGAAGTGCGCATTGATACTATGGCCCGGAAAGACAACGAGTGGTACCTGACAGATACGTCTTCGCGACATTACGGGCCTTTTGACCAAGTGATTGTCACCGCGCCTCCTGCCCAGGCTCGCGACCTGTTTACGAACAGTGGCCTGATGAATCTGGCCTCAGCACTGGATGGGTCTGTGTCCGCCATTCAGCCATGCTGGGCCGTGGCGGTTCATTTTGAGTCCGCGCCAGGCGCGGAGTTCGAAGGTATGCGTCCGCACAACAGTGTCCTGTCCTGGATCGCCAATAATTCCAGCAAGCCGGGCCGCGAGGACCACGGGCAGTGGTGGGTTCTCCACGCAACATCGCAATGGTCCACGGAACATGTGGAAACACCCATGGATCAGGTTGTTGACGCTATGCTCGACGCCTTTCGGGAGGTTACCGGTTGTGCCGCAATGCCTGACGAGACCGTTGCCCACCGTTGGCTGTACGCGCGCTCCGACAGCAACGACTACCCCGGCTGCCTGTGGTTTCCGGCCGAGGGCATTGGCCTGGCCGGGGACTGGCTCTCGGGCGGGCGAGTGGAAGGTGCCTTTGACAGTGCCAGCGCCCTGGTGACAACCATGAGTCAGTAACTGGACGTCGCGTGTGTTATCGCACCACCTTTATTTCGTTACATCTGGCTGGAGATAAAAGTGGGTGATGGTGTCGTCACTGAACTTGCTGAAGAACGCACTGACTTCCGTGATCTTGCGTAGCGATCGCTTGCGGTTGATCGGCGCCCGGACCAACACTTTTATGCCGTTGAAGTTCTCCTGAATGTTGGAAAAACGGGCGCGCATGGAGCAGGTAACCACCCGTGCAGGATTCAGATTCAGTTCCTTTGCCAGCCACTGGCTATGATTCTCAATACCCTGGGCCGTCAGGTCTTCCCGGGTATCGAGGTGGTTAAGCTTGATCCGGTCAACAATACAGCGGGAAAAACTGTTGGGGTGCTGGCGGGCTACCTTGCGGAATGCCTCCCAGAAAAAATTGTCCGTCAACTCAGCAAAATAGTGCATGTTGCTGAGGCAGGTATCGACCCACTGAAAGCTCTCCGGGTCTTCCAGCACTTCATTGATCGCCTCCCGCAGCAGCCAGTCGAAACCGAGGGCGGTTTTGTGAGCGTAAACCTTGCGGTACATCTGGTGGCGGCTGTAGACAAAATCCTCCAGCGCACCGAGGCCTTTCTGGGTGATGGCCAGCCCAAGCCAGGGCTCCGACACATCCCACCCGAACCGCAGGTTGCTGAGCAGGTGGTCCAGATTGAATCCACCAATGGTCACTGACGAGTGGAAGCCATCCCTGAGCATGTAGTCGGCACGGTCGGCGTCGATTTCTCCGGATACGATAGAAGAGAGCAGATCCATCACCAGGCGGGGTATGTCGGCCTGACTGAGGGCACCTGAGTGGGCTTCGTTACCGGCGATGAACGCCCAAAATGTGCGGGCGTGGTTACAGAACGCCTCACTGGGCTGCACATCGGTGGTCTCCATGATGCCGATCACGTCCCGGGCATCCAGTCCGGCGGCCTGGACATCAATGTCCGCCAATACCTCATGGGCAACCCGAACTGAATAATGTTCATGCTCAAGTTCCCCGGGTTGGCTACTGTGATAGGCGGAGTAATCCACACCTTCCCAGAGGTCTTCAAACCGGCCCGGGCGGGACATTAACTCGCGGATGCGGCGAGCCTGGGTGAACTGATGGGAAAAGCTGGAATGTCCGCTGTCGTGCAGCAGGCAGCCCAGGCGAATGGTCTTGGCCAGGTAATCGATGGCATCGAGCTGGCTGAGGCCCAGATCGGTTTTCTCGCTAAGCTGCTTTTCCCGAAGGTAGGCGTCGATCATCGAGCGGAACATGCGGGTGCCGACATGCATGACACCGATACTGTGCAGGAACCGGGAATGAGTCGCCCCGGGGAAAACTAGGCTGAGAATGTCGTTCTGGCAAATGTTGCGCAGACGTTGGAACAAGGGGTGGTCAATGACCCGGATTTCATGGCGGTAAAGCGGAATACCACCGTGAACCGGGTCCATGATCAGCTTGTCATAAGCTCCGAGAAGATCGTTTACGGCGCGCCTCATTACCGGATTTCTCCCAAAATCATCAAACTTGCCTTGTTATATCACAGGGTCGTGCCAGAATAGGCGTTAAGTACCCGATTTATCCTTTACCGATGGTAGTTTAGGGCAGAAGCCATGACATCGCGCACCGAGCGCATACTAATAATTGACGCCGATGAAAAGGCGCGCACCGAACTGAGCCGGCACCTTGAAACTCGAGGCTTCTACGTGAATGGGTGTCGGGACATCCGCGAGGCAATCAGGATGTTTGCTCAGTCGATCCCGGACGTTATCTTTGTGGACATACCGCCAGAAGAAATCCGCGAACTGGCGTCCCGGCTGGAAGACCTGGAAACGTTTACCCCCATTGTGGCCTGTTCCGAGACCGAGGAATCGGTAGCTGTGGTGGATGCCCTGCGCGCCGGTGCGGCTGATTTTTTCCTGAAGAACTGCTCCGATGACAAGGCCGCGCTGGACGATGTCATCGGCAAGCTGTTTGACAGGGTTCGGATTAACCGTCTTAACCAACTGTATCGTCAGGAGCTGGAAGAAGCGAACCGGGACCTGCGAAACGGTATTGCAGAATTGCGGGCGGATCAGCGGGCAGGGCGCAAGGTGCAGCTGAAAATGTTGCCGGACAATGACCAGAAGCTGGCTAACCTCAGCGTCTCTCATCTGATCAAACCGTCCCTGTATCTGAGCGGAGATTTCCTGGACTATTTCCGGATATCTGCGGATAAAGTGCTGGTCTATATTGCTGACGTCTCTGGTCATGGCGCCAGTTCGGCGTTCGTCACGGTATTGCTGAAGAATCTCACCAATCGACTCCAGCGTAATCTCCGGCGTGGATCCAGTGATGACATCCTGTATCCTGATCGTTTCCTGGAGAGGATTAATTCGGAGCTGTTGGATACCGGGCTCGGTAAACACGTAACCGTATTTGTTGGCATAATCTCCGTGAATGAGCGTAAATTGAATTATGCGGTAGGCGCTCATTTTCCGATGCCGATCCTGTCCTTTGACGGCGGCGAGACGGCTTTTCTGGAGGGAAGTGGATTACCGGTAGGTCTGTTTGAATCGCCAGAATGGGAAGTGTACGAAGTGCCACTTGAGAAACCGTTCCGACTGATCCTGTTTTCGGATGGCATTCTGGAAGTCATCCCGGCAAAAAGCCTGGATGAAAAGGAGCAGACACTACTTGAACTCGTGTCGGGAGGTCGTCACACTATCGCATCTCTGAACGAGGCTCTGAATCTTGATGCGATTACAGAGTTGCCGGACGATATCGCGATCGTTTCGGTTACCGATACGGATATGGTATCTGGTTCGGAAAACACGTCGTCGAATTAGTGGCAGTGTAAATATGGCTGGTTACAAGATCCTGCAAGCCGAAAATCAGGGTATTTACCTCCTGAAGTTTATTGGGGAAATCCGGCTGAACCTTTGTTCAACGCTGGACAATCTGGTTGAGTCCATTACCCAGGATCCCGAATTCAAAACGGTGGTGATCGATCTTACCGAATGCGAGATCATCGATAGCACCACTCTGGGGCTGCTGGCAAAGATCGCCATGGCCGCCCAGAAACGAAGCCATTTCCTGCCCACACTGGTTTCCACCAACCCTGACATTACCCGAATCATCACTTCCATGGGTTTCGACAAGATTTTCATCATTGTTCGTGAGCCCGCATCCCGGATTGAAGAACTTGAGGAAATTCCCGTACTGCGCGCCAGTGAACAACAGGTTCGCGATAAAGTGCTGGACGCCCATCGCGTACTGATGGGGCTAAACAGCCGCAATAGGGAAGAGTTCAAGAATCTGGTTCGCGCCCTGGAATGTGAAGAACACGGCTGATCACGGCCACGTCTCCTGTGAGCATGGCAGCCGCGACCTCATCTGATCCAATAAAAGAACGGACGAACTATGCCTGATCAAAAAGACCCGCAAACAACAGGGGCGTCCTCCACTGGCCGTGATGTGGCCGTATTGGGCGGTGGCAGCTTTGGCACCGCTATGAGTAAGGTGCTGGCGGACAACGGCCACACCGTGCATTTCTGGATGCGAGACAAAACCCAGGTTGAAGAGATCCGCAATACCGGCGTTAATAGCCGATACATGCCGGGGGTCAAGCTGGAAGGCGACGTTCAGCCGACCACGGACCTGGCAGGAGCCGTTGGCAAGGCCGAGGTGGTATTTCTGGCTATCCCGAGCAAGGCATTTCGGGCTGTTATCCGGGAGCACAGCAAGGATTTTGCGGATGGTCAGATCGTTATCAGCCTCACCAAGGGTATCGAGGAGCTCGGCTTCAAGTTAATGAGTGAAATTCTCCAGGAAGAGATTCCGCGTTGCCGCATCGGAGTCCTGAGTGGGCCCAACCTGGCGGGGGAGATCGTTAGCAAGGACCTGACCGCAACCGTTATCGCTGCAAAGGATCCGGAAGTTCGTCGCGCCGTGCAGGACCTCCTGGGGTGCGAGTATTTCCGTGTCTATGCCAATGTGGACGTCTATGGGGTTGAGCTGGCCGGCGCGCTCAAAAACATCTATGCCATCGTTTCCGGCCTGGCTGCCGCCCTTGATCTGGGGGAGAATGCCAAGGCCATGCTGATTACCCGCGGGCTGGCGGAAATGAGCCGGTTTGCAGTCAGCCTTGGTGCCAACCCGATGACCTTTATGGGGCTGGCTGGTGTCGGTGACCTGGTTGTGACCTGTACCTCTCCGAAAAGTCGGAACTATCGTGTCGGTTATGCGGTCGGTAAGGGCAAGAAGCTGGATGACGCGGTGGCTGAGCTGGGGCAGGTAGCCGAGGGCATTTACACACTCAAGCTGGTGAAGGAAAAATCGGAAGCAATTGGCATCTATATGCCCCTGGTAAGAGGGTTGTACGAAATTCTGTACGATGGCGCTTCGATCAGCGCGGTCATTAACAGCTTGATGATGTCGGTCCAGAATTCCGATGTGGAATTTATTCTGCCCCGGACCATTAGCCAATAACCCTCACGACAGCCGGAGGTAGCCCGTGCATCTGATCGTTATGCGTCATGGTGAAGCCGGGTGGCACACCATTGACCAGGAACGCGAACTGACTGAGGCAGGTCGTGCTTCGGTTGCCTCCGTGGCGGCGGATATTGCCGAATCCCCATGGCGCCCGGAGATTGTCTGGTGTAGCCCGCTGGTTCGGGCCAGGCAGACGGCGGCCATCATGTCCGAAATCATCAATTGCCCGGTGATCGAGAAAGACTTCGTAACGCCGGACGACGACCCCGGGCGCTGCCTGGACGAGTTGCTGGAGGTGGTGACATCACCGCTGATGCTGGTCTCGCACATGCCGTTTGTTGGTGCCTTATCCACCTTGTTGGTGGATGGGCATCGCCGTGGTATCCCGTTCATGACCTCACAGGCGGTCCTTCTGGAAATGCCGGTGGTGGGGCCTGGATGCGCGGATATCCGAGCCCAGTTCCTGCCCTGATTCAGGCGAGTCAAAGCCAAAGAGAGTGCTCGATTCCTATATGTACAGTTTTCCAATAGATTACGTAGAACCCGTCTTCCGTCCGCCCAGTGAGGCGAAATCGCTCATCCTGCCTGTCACCAATGGCTGCTCCTGGAATAAATGCACCTTCTGCGAGATGTACACCCAGCCCCAGAAAAAGTTCAGGGCACGGAAGCCGGAGGAGGTTCGCGCAGATATTGAGAAGGCCGCAAGAAGCCTGGGCGGAGTGCGGCGAGTGTTCCTGGCGGACGGTGATGCCATGGTGTTACCCACGCGCAGGCTGCTGGAGATCCTGGCAGATCTGAAAGCCGCGTTTCCTGAACTCCAGCGGGTGTCCAGTTATTGTCTGCCCAGGAATCTTGCCAAAAAGACCGTCGAGGAGCTGACCCAACTGCGTGAGGCGGGACTGAAGATATTGTATGTGGGGATGGAATCCGGAGACGACGAGATCCTGCGTCGGGTCAACAAGGGTGAAACCGGTGATTCAACCCGTTCCGCACTACTGAAAATCCGTGAGGCGGGTCTGACCAGTTCTGTTATGGTCCTTAACGGGCTAGGCGGTGAAGCTCTTTCGGAACAGCATGCCATCAATACCGCGAAACTGTGCAGTGACACTCAGCCGGATTACCTGTCCACACTGGTGGTGAGTTTTCCGCAAGGTGAGGAGCGTTTCCGGGCGGGATTTGGGGAGGATTTTGTTCCCCTGGATCAGGAAGGCCTGTTCCGGGAGATCCGGCTCTTCCTTGAGCATCTGGAGCTGGAAAAGACCATCTTCCGCAGCGATCACGCGTCCAACTATCTGGTGTTGAAAGGCACCCTGGGGCGTGACAAGCAGCGATTACTGGACGAAGTGAACCTGGCAATAACCAGCCCCGGCGCGGCGGCATTGCGTCCGGAGTGGATGAGAGGGCTTTAAAGCATGGCGCATAATCCGGAGAGCATAGCGAAACAGGTCGAACAGTCAGGTGGCGCCGGCAAGGGCCTGCCTCCTCTGGATAAATGGCATCCCGAACTGTCCGGTGATATCGATATCCGGATCACCCGGGATGGGCAGTGGGTTTATAGAGGTGAACCCCTGGCGCGGGAGGCTATCGTACGACTGTTCTCAACCATCCTCCGGCGGGAAGACGATGGCAACTATTACCTGGTAACCCCCGTTGAGAAATGGCGCATCAGTGTCGAAGATGCTCCGTTGCTGGCCCATTCGCTGGAAGTGAAAGGGCAGGGGGATGATCAAACGCTTTATCTGACCACCAATGTGGGTGAAACCCTCGCGGTAGGCGCAGAGCATCCCCTGGCTGTGGGGCGCTACCCCGACAGTGACGAGCCGCGCCCGGTTGTTATGGTTCGGCACGGTCTGGAAGCCAGGCTGGTCACTGCGGCTTACTACGATCTGGCAGAGTGTGTCGTTGAGAGCAAGGCGGGTGACGACTCATCGGTTCTGGGTGTCTGGAGTGGCGGAAACTTTTATGAAATCGGTCAGGGGAGTTGAAAAGACTCACTTTGCCCCAAACAACTGACGGTAGAAAAGGCAGTCCGACACTTGTTAAACTGTATTTTCGATCTTG